>NZ_JACJDR010000040.1:0-767 GCF_014163655.1 Pseudoalteromonas sp. SR45-1
AAACCGCACGTAAACGTTGGTACAATCGGCCACGTTGACCACGGTAAAACTACACTAACTGCAGCAATCACTAACGTACTTGCAAAAGTATACGGCGGTGTTGCTAAAGATTTCGCATCAATCGACAACGCTCCAGAAGAGCGCGAACGTGGTATCACTATTTCAACGTCTCACGTTGAATACGATACTCCTACACGTCACTACGCACACGTAGATTGTCCTGGTCACGCCGATTATGTTAAAAACATGATCACTGGTGCTGCTCAAATGGATGGCGCGATCTTAGTAGTTGCTGCGACAGATGGCCCTATGCCACAAACGCGTGAGCACATCCTTCTTTCTCGTCAAGTTGGCGTTCCTTACATCATCGTGTTCATGAACAAATGTGACATGGTTGATGACGAAGAGCTACTTGAGCTAGTAGAAATGGAAGTTCGTGAACTTCTTTCAGAATACGATTTCCCAGGTGATGACTTACCTCTAATCGCGGGTTCTGCGCTTAAAGCGTTAGAAGGCGAGAAAGAGTGGGAAGATAAGATTGTTGAGCTTGCAAATGCACTTGATTCTTACATCCCAGAGCCAGAGCGTGACATCGATAAGCCATTCATCATGCCTATCGAAGACGTTTTCTCAATCCAAGGCCGTGGTACTGTTGTAACTGGTCGTGTTGAAGCTGGTATCATCCGCATCAATGACGAAGTAGAAATTGTTGGTATCAATGATACAACTCGTTCTACTTGTACTGGTGTTGAAATGTTCCGTAAGCT
>NZ_JACJDR010000041.1:0-767 GCF_014163655.1 Pseudoalteromonas sp. SR45-1
AAACCGCACGTAAACGTTGGTACAATCGGCCACGTTGACCACGGTAAAACTACACTAACTGCAGCAATCACTAACGTACTTGCAAAAGTATACGGCGGTGTTGCTAAAGATTTCGCATCAATCGATAACGCTCCAGAAGAGCGCGAACGTGGTATCACTATTTCAACGTCTCACGTTGAATACGATACACCTACACGTCACTACGCACACGTAGATTGTCCTGGTCACGCCGATTATGTTAAAAACATGATCACTGGTGCTGCTCAAATGGACGGCGCGATCTTAGTAGTTGCTGCGACAGATGGCCCTATGCCACAAACGCGTGAGCACATCCTTCTTTCTCGTCAGGTTGGCGTTCCTTACATCATCGTATTCATGAACAAATGTGACATGGTTGATGATGAAGAGCTACTTGAACTAGTAGAAATGGAAGTTCGTGAACTTCTTTCTGAATACGATTTCCCAGGTGATGACTTACCTCTAATCGCTGGTTCTGCGCTTAAAGCGTTAGAAGGCGAGAAAGAGTGGGAAGATAAGATCGTTGAGCTTGCAAACGCACTTGACTCTTACATCCCAGAGCCAGAGCGTGACATCGATAAGCCATTCATCATGCCTATCGAAGACGTTTTCTCAATCCAGGGTCGTGGTACTGTTGTAACTGGTCGTGTTGAAGCTGGTATCATCCGCATCAATGACGAAGTAGAAATTGTTGGTATCAATGATACAACTCGTTCTACTTGTACTGGTGTTGAAATGTTCCGTAAGCT
>NZ_JACJDR010000042.1:0-677 GCF_014163655.1 Pseudoalteromonas sp. SR45-1
GTTGGCGCGGCAGTATCAACTTCGCCTGTTGTTGTTGCGGTAGTTTCATTACCTGCTGTATCGGTAACCGATACTTCAACCGTAAACTCACCCTCACTTAATTCATTTGGTACATCAACACTAAAGGTACCATCAGCTTGTACTTCAGTGGTGATAGTTTGTGGATTACCAGCTTCATCAGTTACTGTAATAGTAACAACCGTGCCTTCTGGCTCACCCGTCGCGGTGCCTGAAATAGTTGGGGTGGTGTTGTTAGTATCACCTACTGGGTCAATAATAACTGTTGGCGCGGCAGTATCGACTTCGCCTGTTGTTGTTGCGGTAGTTTCATTACCTGCAGTATCGGTAACTGATACTTCAACAGTAAATTCGCCTTCACTTAATTCGTTAGGTACATCAACACTAAAGGTGCCATCGGCTTGCACTTCTGTGGTTATAGTTTGTGGATTACCAGCTTCATCAGTTACTGTAATAGTAACAACCGTGCCCTCTGGCTCACCCGTCGCGGTGCCTGAAATAGTTGGGGTGGTGTTGTTAGTATCACCTACTGGATCAATAATAACTGTTGGCGCGGCAGTATCAACTTCGCCTGTTGTTGTTGCGGTAGTTTCATTACCTGCTGTATCGGTAACCGATACTTCAACCGTAAACTCACCCTCACTTAATTCATTTGGTAC
>NZ_JACJDR010000043.1:0-554 GCF_014163655.1 Pseudoalteromonas sp. SR45-1
TCTGCAAGTGCTACCGGTACAGGGATTGACCACGTGCCATTGGCTAGTACGGTGGCGCTCATTGTTTGCGCTGCGCCGCTGCTGTCGGTGACAACAATGGTTACTTCACTGCCTTGCGGTGCATCGCTGGTACCTGCAATCGTTGGCGTGGTGTCGTTGCTTACACCGTTGTCGGTAATAACAAGGCTCGGACCTGTTAGGTCTATCTGACCTGTCTCTGTGGCGCTGCCGATATTACCTAGGCCATCATTTACCTGTGCGGTGACAGTATATTCGCCTTCGGCTAAATCAGTTGGTGCATCGACACTCCATACTCCACCCGTTACGGTTGTATCAACAGTCGTAATATTCCCTGCACTGTCTTCAAACGTTAAGCTAATGGTGGTGTTATCTGCCGCATCGCTTGTACCATTAATGGTTGGAGTGGTGTCGTTGGTGTCAACCAGTGCATTAATACTAATGCTTGGGGCCGTGGTGTTGAGTGTTGCGGTTTCACTTAATGTAGTGGTATTACCGGCGTTATCACTAACGCTTGCTTCAATAGTGAGTGGACC
>NZ_JACJDR010000044.1:0-511 GCF_014163655.1 Pseudoalteromonas sp. SR45-1
CGTGGTACTGTTGTAACTGGTCGTGTTGAAGCTGGTATCATCCGCATCAATGACGAAGTAGAAATTGTTGGTATCAATGATACAACTCGTTCTACTTGTACTGGTGTTGAAATGTTCCGTAAGCTTCTTGACGAAGGTCGTGCTGGTGAGAACATTGGTGCACTTCTACGTGGTACTAAGCGTGAAGACGTTGAACGTGGTCAAGTACTAGCTAAGCCTGGTTCAATCAACCCACATACTACATTCACTTCAGAAGTATACGTACTTTCTAAAGATGAAGGTGGTCGTCATACTCCATTCTTCAAAGGTTACCGTCCACAGTTCTACTTCCGTACAACTGACGTAACTGGTGACGTACAGTTACCAGAAGGCGTAGAAATGGTAATGCCTGGTGATAACATCAAGATGACAGTAACTCTAATCGCACCAATCGCGATGGATGAAGGTCTTCGTTTTGCTATCCGTGAAGGTGGTCGTACTGTAGGTGCTGGTGTTGTAGCAACTATCGTAG
>NZ_JACJDR010000045.1:0-504 GCF_014163655.1 Pseudoalteromonas sp. SR45-1
CAATCTTTAAAATTGAACGTGCCTTAGCACACAGTTTTGTGTGCCGACTTAGCTCAGCTGGTAGAGCAACTGACTTGTAATCAGTAGGTCAACCGTTCGACTCGGTTAGTCGGCACCATTTATTTAAAGTAGTTTGAAAAGAAAAACTGTAATCAGTAGTCTGTTCAAATTACCCGTCGACTCGGTTAGTCGGCACCATTTATTAAGTTAAAGGTTAATTTCGTTAATCTGTAACTAGCACAGTTTATGTGCCTCGATAGCTCAGTCGGTAGAGCAGAGGATTGAAAATCCTCGTGTCCGTGGTTCGATTCCGCGTCGAGGCACCATTTATTGAAAAGCCTTGCTTATGCAAGGTTTTTTTATTTTAAGTGCTTTATAAAAGTTCTCAATCTTTAAAATTGAACGTGCCTTAGCACACAGTTTTGTGTGCCGACTTAGCTCAGCTGGTAGAGCAACTGACTTGTAATCAGTAGGTCAACCGTTCGACTCGGTTAGTCGGCACCA
>NZ_JACJDR010000046.1:0-440 GCF_014163655.1 Pseudoalteromonas sp. SR45-1
TGTCGGATGGCGCTTCGCTTATCCGACCTACGTTTTCAAATATATAATGCGGGGTTATTGGGTGTGGGTATTGGCCGTGGGTATGGAGCTCGTTGGGTTTCGCTACGCTCTACCCAACGTACGTGTTTAACTTAAATTTTTACGCAGACGAAAATGGCGTTGCCTGAGCGTTGTGCCCATGGGGTTATTTTGTCGTAGTCATGTTCAAATATGTGGATTTCGAAGTACGGCTTTAAGGCTTCTTTAAGCTCTGTATAACTAAAAGCAACCATTGGGTGCTCGTCGTGCCATACGAGTGTTTTGTCTGCGGTGGTTTTTTCTATGCTGAGTTTTAATAACTGTTTACTGCCGCTGCCACTATAGTGCCAGCCAGAACGAAATGTGAAGAAGCTATTTTCGCTTGTTGCTGTGTGCTCTACAAATGAATCGCTGTCGATTTT
>NZ_JACJDR010000047.1:0-420 GCF_014163655.1 Pseudoalteromonas sp. SR45-1
AGGCACGAACTACTCAGAGAGTTAAATAAAACTTCGGTTTTAAATCTTCCAAAAGAAAATTTAAAACAAAGTATTGACTCGAAAAATAAAGGGTGTATTATTCGCATCCCTTGAGACGCTAAAGCGACTCAAAACGTTCTTTAACAATATAAAGCAATCATCTGTGTGGGCACTCGTACAGATTGAGTTCTAACAGCCAAGCTACTTAGGTAGCGAGGCAAACAAATTAGAGTCTCAATTGAAACTGAGTGACCATATGTTATTAAAAGATTCAGCCTTGAGCTGTTTTGATTTCACTTTTTTAAAAGTGAAAATAATAACGCACAGTCAATTCGTTTTTGGCAACAAAAACAAAAATTCAGAATTCATTGAGCTGTCGAAAGACATAAAACTTTTTAATTGAAGAGTTTGATCATGGCT
>NZ_JACJDR010000048.1:0-380 GCF_014163655.1 Pseudoalteromonas sp. SR45-1
AAACGAGTCTAAAAATTCAGTTGTCCTAGTGACACATTTATGTGTCCCCATCGTCTAGAGGCCTAGGACACCGCCCTTTCACGGCGGTAACAGGGGTTCGAATCCCCTTGGGGACGCCACTTACTATTTTAAGTATTGTGTAAAGCAGTGTGACACCGCACTCTCTATGCACGACGTTATCAAGAGTACTAATCTCTTGGGGACGCCACTTACTTATTTTTAATAGGGAAGTGTAGTGTTATTAAGAAAGCTCGCCTGAAACGAGTCTAAAAATTCAGTTGTCCTAGTGACACATTTATGTGTCCCCATCGTCTAGAGGCCTAGGACACCGCCCTTTCACGGCGGTAACAGGGGTTCGAATCCCCTTGGGGACGCCACTT
>NZ_JACJDR010000049.1:0-378 GCF_014163655.1 Pseudoalteromonas sp. SR45-1
TTTTCTATGCTGAGTTTTAATAACTGTTTACTGCCGCTGCCACTATAGTGCCAGCCAGAACGAAATGTGAAGAAGCTATTTTCGCTTGTTGCTGTGTGCTCTACAAATGAATCGCTGTCGATTTTATTTTTATCAACCGTGTTAAAACAAAATATTCCACCTACGTTTAAAACAGCCATAGGGGTCAAATCTTGACTTCATACATCATAATTAATTAGCTGTTTATATTCGCCGAAACTTAAACAAGCTACTGTGTCGGATGGCGCTTCGCTTATCCGACCTACGTTTTCAAATATATAATGCGGGGTTATTGGGTGTGGGTATTGGCCGTGGGTATGGAGCTCGTTGGGTTTCGCTACGCTCTACCCAACGTACGTG
>NZ_JACJDR010000004.1:0-232826 GCF_014163655.1 Pseudoalteromonas sp. SR45-1
TGATTTGAAACATTAAAAGCGTGCTAATCATTATTACACGCTTTTATATTAATTAGATGCTATTAATGGATATGATGGCATTCATGGCTTTCAATTTGTAATACACTATTACGTACATTAAATTTTTCGGCTAATAATTGCTCTACTTTCATACGACACGCTTCATCATGTTTTTCAATCGTACAATGTTGTTTAAGGACAACGTGTGCGCCTACTACAATACCATTATATTTGCGCGTTACAGTGACATTATGGACATTATGAACATGTTCCATATCTGTAATTTTACTTTCAATATCAGTAACTTTAGGAAGTTTCGCTTTATTTAGGCGTAAACCTTTTATACAACTAATTATGACCTTAATACCGGTGAATAATACGAAAGAAGCAATTAACATACTCGATAAAATATCGATTACAACCCAGCCTGTAAAATATATAAGAATACCGGCAACAAATGTCGATACGGTAGAAATCAGATCAAAGAATGAATGTAAAAATACCGCGTACACATTAATACTCGCTTTGCGGCCTTTATATAAAACCCATGCAGCAGCCCCATGAAATAAAAAACCAATAGCAGCAATAACCGACATTAAATAACTATTGATAGCCAGCTCATTTCCTTCATGTTGGTGTATATAGCGCTCACCACCTTCATACAAAATAATTAAACTGATTGCTAGGTATAAAAACCCGTTCACTAGGCCACCAAAAAGCTCTGCTCGTTGATGGCCATCGTTATAGGTTTTGGCAAAATGAATAGCGAGACTTGATGCTATCAGTGCGATGAATAACGAGCTATTGTGAACAAACAAATGCCCCGCATCAGCAAGAACAGCAAGCGAATTAGAATAATAAGCACCTATAACCTGAATTACCATAAACGAACACGTAATTGCTAGCGCAATGAGTAACCGACGACGAGAAGCTTGGTGTGTAGTGATTTCTGTCATGAAATGCTTGAATAACCTATACTTAAAGTGCAAATAAGCCAAAGATGGCTTAGAGTAGAAATGGGTAATGATATACAGTATCAATTATAATACGTACTGCCCGCAAACGCACTAAAAACTTAGTAAATCAAAAAAAATGTGCTAATAGTTAGTAAAGAAAAAGAATTTAATTATGGCTTGGACACATGGAGAGTTGAGTGAGTAATAACCTATCAGAAGAAGCATGGCAAAACTTGGAGTTATTGCCGTTTTGTGTATTACTTTATGATGCCAATGAAGATATATTTAAAGTTAACAGCCAGGCACAGGACTTGTTTGACTTAAAAGACCAATCACATTTTTATAAAACTGATTTTTCACACATCACTTTAACCAATCATCACAGTAAAAAAAATCTGTTGATCGAGGAGCTATTCTTTGATTATTTTACGGCAAATAACCAATGCCAGTTTATTTTATCGAAACAATCATCCAAATTGCTACTCAACGTAAAATTTGCAAATTTACCTAATTCAAACTCCATTATTATTATCGATATATTAAATAACAACGTGGATGAACAATATGATTTTGATAATATTATATCGAACATCTCAACTGACTTAATTGATATTCAAAATGACGATGTTGATAAGCATATTAACTATGCATTAAAAGCAGTCGGTACGGTTTGCAATGCCGATAGGTGTTATCTTTTTAAGTTTGCCGAAGATGGTAAAACTATTAATAACACTCACGAATGGGTCAATGATGGTATCAAAGCTTTTAAAGACGACTTACAAAACCTTTTAAAAAGCGACCTCCCTTATTTTTTTAGTTCGATGGCCCGTACCCATTTATTCAGAGTGAATGATGTATCTTTGCTCCCCATTCAAGCAATGAGCGAAAAAACGATTTTCCAGCGACAAGAAATAAAATCGGTACTTTGCATTGGTTTACGCTATGACAAAGAACTGGTTGGCTTTATTGGCTGTGATTGTGTAATTCAAAAGCAAGACTGGACAGATTTAGACCTTATTCGCCTAAGGTTAGTAGGTGAAATGCTTGCTAATGCTTTCAAAAATTTAAATTATAAGCAAGAGCTTCAACAAACTCAGCAGCAACTCATTAACGCCAACCAAAAACTCAATAAACAAGTCAATACGGATGGCCTTACAAACATTGCTAATAGACGTTGTTTTGATCAGACTTTAAAATGCGAAATTAAGCGTTGTGCACGTAATAAAGAATCTATCAGTTTAATTATGTGTGATATTGATTTTTTTAAGCGTTATAACGATAACTATGGGCATCAGCTTGGCGATGAAGTGCTAAAGCGAGTGGCCAAAGCGCTACACTATATTTGTAAACGCGAAGGTGATCTAGCAGCTCGTTTCGGGGGTGAAGAATTTGCGATAGTTTTACCTGCAGTCGACACAGAACACTGTCAAAGGTTTGCTGTTCTTATTCAGGAAAAAATCGCAGAACTCGCAATTGAACATAATTTTTCAACTGTCAGTAAATACCTCACTTTAAGCATTGGGTTTTATAGTTTCATACCCAATCACAAAACAAAACCCAAAGAGGTTATAACTAACGCCGACATAGCCCTTTATAACGCAAAAGAAACAGGTAGAAATAAAATAGCTAGTTTTTAAAAACCGACTAAGGAGCCGCACTGCAGTGAGTTTTAGTGCTTTAAAGTTTGCTGTAGTGATAGTCCATACACCTGAAATTATAAACAATACAACTACTCAGTGATTTACGCGTAGTAAGTTAAGTAAGGCGTTGAAAGTGAGCAACCAATTATCGCCGGTACTGAGGTTTTAGTAACTAAAAAAGAAGTGGGTGTTATGTGGGTTAGGCCTAAAAGCTAATCATCACTGAAAATTACAAGTTACAGTAAAACGGGCGGCTCAAACTGCCCGTTTTTTATACCGGAGATCTGAAATACAGCGCCTTGTTCACCAACAGTATTATTAATCGCTTCATCAAATGCCGATGTCACAAGTAGTAACTCAGCATTTTCACCACCGAAGGCGGTGCACGTCGGTTTTAATGCACAAAGCTCTATTGTTTTAATTAGCTCACCGCTTGGGGATAAACACATAACACATCCCATTCCCCAAACAGCTAGCCACAAATTGCCTAATTTATCGGTTACGCAGCCATCGGGGTCAACATCAGTATTATTAAATTGATAAAAAACACGTGGCTCAGCGCAAGGCTCACCAGTTTTCTCATCCAAATCTAATACATAAATACAACTCGTTAAAGAGTCGCAGTAATAACCGCGTAAACGGGACTTATCAAAACACAATCCATTTGGGATACTCAAACCACTTACAACGGCTTTAAGCTGGTTTTTATAATAACGGTATATTTTAGCATCCCCTTTTTTAGCATTTACATCCATTGTACTTAACCAAAAGCCACCCCATGGATCAGCACGGCCGTCGTTTGAACGTCGATTTAGCTGTGTATTTTCAATACTAAGGATAAGATGGCGAGTGCTTGAATTAATATGGTATTTGTATATACCAGTACTTGTCCCTAGCAATAAGTGCTGCTCATCAATCCACGCTATTGCACTGAGCGTATCGGGCATATTCACGGTTTTTAGTTGGCTTTCGCTGTGTATATTTTTGCTTAAAAGTAATTTTTTATTTATATCGACCCAAAAAAAAGTGTTCAGCATAGGATGCCAAAGAGGACTTTCTGCAAGCTGACTCTGTGTGCTTTCAAAAATGGTTACGCTAGGATCAAACATAAGTAGTTATTCTTTATTATTAACAAAGCCTTGTAATACTAAACCTTACCAGAAAGCAGTGAGTTCCGCGATGTGTACCCGGCTTTAATTTTTTATCATCTTCAGTAATCTCTATCGCATTTTTTAGACTGAGTTGATAACATCAAATTTCATAAAAAGGATTGGCCATGAACAACAATAATAAAAACACACTCGTCGTTGAAGGCGGTGCAATGCGCGGTATATTTGCCGCAGGTGTGCTTGATGAGTTTTTAAAACAGCAATACCACCCGTTTGAACGCTATTTTGGTGTTTCAGCCGGAGCAACTAATATAGCCGCATTTTTATGCAAACAACCAATGCGAAATTATAAAGTGATTACCGACTATTCATGCCGTCCTGAATTTATTAATTTAGCGCGCTTTATTAAAGGTGGTCATTTATTTGATTTAGATTGGTTATGGCAAGAAACAATTCGCGAAATACGCCTTCATACAGAGGTATTCGAACAAACTCCACAAGAGTTTTATATTGTATCTACGGCGATCGAATCAGGCAAAGCACACTATTTAAAAGCCACCAGCGCCGATATGGTGCATCAATTAAAAGCATCATGCGCTATACCCATTGCATATCGTGACTACCCTATTATTAATGACATAGCGATGACCGATGGCGGTGTTGCTGATTCAATTCCGGTTATAAAAGCTTACGAAATGGGTGCACGCGAAATCA
This sequence comes from Pseudoalteromonas sp. SR45-1, assembly GCF_014163655.1. Taxonomy (NCBI): domain Bacteria; kingdom Pseudomonadati; phylum Pseudomonadota; class Gammaproteobacteria; order Alteromonadales; family Pseudoalteromonadaceae; genus Pseudoalteromonas; species Pseudoalteromonas sp. SR45-1. The sequence continues at coordinate 4,420 of NZ_JACJDR010000004.1, forward strand.
CCGTTATTTTGTCTCAATGTTTAGGCTATCGTAAAAAACCAAGTAAGGCACCTTGGCTTACTAAAAAAATGTATAAAAACTATCCAGAATTAATTCAAACGACCTTAAACAGGGCTAATTTTTATAATAAGTCTATCGATTTTATTATGAATCCACCTAGTGACTGCAAAATCAATATTATTGCTCCACCGACTAATTTTAAAGTTGGCCGAACCACTAAAAAGTTTGAAGTACTTAATAGTGGTTACAATATGGGAGTTGATACTGCTAAGGCCTTTTTAGCTAAATAACTGCATTTTTTACCCTAATAATTGCGGCGCTTTACCCACAATAACTGCAGTTATTAACCCTGCTAACATAGCTCCTACAACGGTGCATATTGCACCGCCTAAAATACCATAAACACTCATAAAGCATATCAGCGCTAAACTAAATAGCAGTGTACATAAAAAAGCTTTAGTGGGTATTGTGAGTGTGTTTTTGCGTATATTAAGCATCATTAATAATAGACTTACCATGGCAATTATAATTAGTAGTTCGTTCATGCGGGTTGTACCTCTGCTTGTAATTTTTGTGTGTTTTTTATTTTTAAGGCACCAAAAATACACGCGATACCCACCACCATAAAACTTATATCTACTATCGCGACAAGCGAGCTATTAAGGTTAATAACATTGCTCACGCCAAATATAATATTGAGCGGCAGCACCAAAGCAAGCGAAGCGCCGCATAGCAAAAGAGTCAGCTTAAAATAGTTTTTATAACCTATAGGCAATACACTTAAGAGTAACCATGCCAACCACGTATAAAAAAACACGGGTCCAAAAAAGCTATTTTGCGCCACACCAATAACGGTATAATTAAGTACAACTTGCAAAGGAAATAACACAAAGCTTGCTAATACCAAGCCTCCACAACTACCAATAATAAAACGATTCCAGCGTGCATATGCCTGCACTCTCAGCGACGGGCTACTGCCACGTGTACGCTTTGCTAGCCACATCATCATGCCCGAAATAGGTAAAAGCGCAGTACTTAAGCCAAGCAATACCCAAAGTAATTTTACAAACACCCCTGCAAAGTTCCCAAAGTGCAGCGGAAACATCAACTCAATTACTTTTATCGAAACACCTGAAATATCACCAAAACTACTCATCGACTGCACAAACTCACCATTGCCTTTATAATGCAGTAATTGAGAAGCAACTGCCTCGCCACCTAACAAACGCAAATACACCTGCGCATTCGCATCGTTATGCGCCATTATTGTGACATCCCTAATTATTGCTTCAGGGTAACGACTATGAGCATGCTCTAAAATAGTGTCTATTTTTGTAGGTTGCTTAATGTGGCTAACTACCGGCTCAGGAATTGCGGTAAACGTTTCTATTAACTTATCTTGATCGCCACCAAAGCTCACAAACGCAGCTGCTGGTAATAAAATAACGGTCGCAAGCCCTAAAAATGATCCTGTAAAACCAATTACAATATTAAATACACTGCCCCAAATACCTATGACCTTATGAGCATCGCTTACTGCAATATCTAATCCTTTATCTCGCCTAAACGTAAAGAGCTCTTTTATCAATTTACGATGAATAAACAAGCCTGTCACTGCACTTACTAAAAGTGTTAAACCTAAAAAACCAGTGAGAATTAACCCAATTGGTCGCCCTAAATGCAAATCTGCATGAAACTCACCTATGTAGGTTGGCGCATCTGTTTTTTTATTAGCGTAAAACTCTTTACTAGGCCCATAGTAAGTATTTTCCACCGCCAAAGTATCCGGATGAAACTGGAATACTCTGGCCACCTCTTGGTCATAGTTTTCATCGCCATGGTGGGATTCAAATACCAACGTTAATAAATGAAAATTATGTCCACTTGGTAAAAACACATGAATGTTTTCGCCAAATTCACTAGGCACCTGTTTGTGGTATTCGTTTACTAGTCGATTAATTTGCGCGCTGGCAACGTGTTGGCTAGATTGTAGCTCTGGATTTGCCCATATTTTTAACTCAGGTCGCGACAGCACTGCTAACGCCCCACTAAATGCAACAATAAATAGCAGTACAGCAGTAATAATTCCTACCCAGCTATGTAATAAAAATAGCTTTTTTAAAGTAATCGACTTCATCCCTGCCCCTGCGTTAACGCCCAAAAACTCAATAAACCATGTAATACACACAGTGCAATCATTACAACAAACGGTTGCCATACCTTTTGCGCCAAATACGAATAAATAAACAACGCAGTCCAAATAACAGGAAAGAGTAAAATAGGCAGTAATATTTGTTCATTCATTTGAAACGGTAAATAAGTTGTCATACCCGGAATCATTATTACCGCAGTAATTAGCGCTAACACACATGCAATTAGGTGCCTTCGCCGTGTAGCTGTAAACGTTTTTTTATTATTCATTATTCGCTCATTAAATTTGCCCAAACATATACAAAACAGTATATGCAAATGATAACAATTGTTATTATATTGTGCATTTAACGCTTAATGCAATTTATTAAACACATTAAGTCTAAAAATACTGTTGGTTTGCTTTAAGAGCTTTTATGCTACGCCTCGCAATTTAAGTACGCAGTAATGCGTCATTTCAGTTAAGCCGAGTTCGGGCTTTTTAATTTTTCAGGAAGCAGTAAACCGTGGATATAATTAACGCGATTATTATAGGTATTATTGAAGGTATAACAGAATTTTTACCCATATCATCAACTGGGCACTTAATTGTAGCGTCAAAGTGGTTAGGCATTGAATCAACAGACACTAACCTCGCCTTCGAAGTCATTATCCAACTTGCCGCCATTTTGGCGGTACTAGCCAACTATAAAGACAAGTTTAGCCCTAAATATTTCAATTTATGGGTGAAAGTTGCCATTGCATTTATTCCTTTGGGTATTATTGGTTTTATATTTAGTGATGTAATAAAAACACTGTTTAGCGTACCAGTAGTAGGTGTTATGTTTATTGTAGGCGGTGTGATCTTTTTACTATTAGAGCGCAGTTATAAAGAGGCTCACTGCACAACTACCGATGTAACCCAAGTTACTTATAAACAAGCACTTTGGATTGGCGTAGCACAAGTATTTGCGTTAATTCCGGGGACTAGTCGTGCTGGGAGCTCTATTGTTGGTGCCATGTTGTGTGGTTTAAACCGAAAAACCAGCGCTGAATTTTCATTTTTACTTGGTTTACCTGTACTTGCAGCAGCCTCAGGGTACGACTTACTTAAACATTACCAACTGTTTAGCTTAGATGACCTAACTGCCCTTGCTGTAGGTTTTTTAACGTCTTTTATAGTTGCTTATTTTACTATTAAACTATTCATACGCTTTCTAGAAAATTTCACTTTTGTTAGTTTTGGTCTTTACCGAATCGTATTTGGTGTTATTTTACTAACTAACCTAAATTCTGGTTAAGAGATTTAAAAACACTGTAAATAATAACGATATTTAAGTCTGTCTCTCTCTAGCTAGAAATTTTTGGTGAAAACAAGGCAAATTTACGCGTCAATAGCTGGTCTATTGCAAGGAAATTCAACGCAGTTAGCACTAAAAAAGCTGCTTGAGATAGATTTATTATTCAGAACTCAGGTTAGCTATAGCCTACACATAAGAGAACATTATGAGCGAAAAAATAAACGAAGAAGCACTCCACGCCCTAAAAATAGCTTTTACTTACATGCCTAAAGCGATTGAAGTGACAAAGTATGAATATGGCGAGCGCTACCAAAGCGTACTTGATCACATTGAAGCTGTACGTGAAACACTGCTTATTAACGATGTTGACCCAGAGGAAGTAGACGGCGATATCAACCCTGAGTACACACCAAACTCAACCTACTAATATACACATAAGCTGCGAGCAACTTACTCGCAGTTTGTGTTTAAATCAGTTGTGCTTAATTAGAGAAAGTTTATATAAAGTAATAATTAACTAAATATATTTAATTTTTTTGTTAAACTAGTGCTTTATCAAGCTATAGACTCAGTTCTAAAACCAACAGGATATTTACTATTGAATTTTCTTAGGCAATTTCACGACATAGTATCTAACCAAAGCTTAGACTTTGATGAAAAAACCCATCAGCTACTAGCATTTGGACTTAAAGTGTTTAACCTTGATTTAGCTATTATTAGTAAGGTCGAGAAAAACTGCTATACCGTGCTACATGCCATTACGCCAGATAATGCATTAGAAATAGGTACTCAATTTGATTTAGATGGCACCTATTGTGTACACACTCTTACTGCGGGTTCTGCACTTGCATTTCATAACGTCTCACAAAGCGCAATTGCTGACCATCCTTGCTATGCAAACTTTAAACTTGAGTCATATATTGGGGCACCTATTAAAATAGGTACCGATATATTTGGAACTGTAAATTTTTCTTCTGCCAATCAATCTCCAGTATTTACAGATGCCGCCTACGACTATATTGAGCTATTTGCGCAGTGGTTAGGGGCAGAACTAGCTCGCAGCATCACTAAAGAAAAATTAATAAAAAACAGCAATAGCTTATTAAAACTAGAAAGCATAGCAAATATAGGCACGTGGGAAGTTGACCTTACTAATAATAAAATTTATTGGAGTCAGCAAACTAAACAAATCCATCAAGTTGATGAAAACTATCAGCCTGAAATTGAATCTGCAGTTAACTTTTATAAAGAAGGTACAAGCAGAGACGAAATAAGTAAAGCAGTTGAGCTTGCTATACAACACGGCGAAAAGTGGCATCTAGAGCTTGAAATTATTACAGCCAAAAATCAGACCATTTGGGTATCTACATTTGGTGAAGCCGAATTTGACGGTGATACCTGTGTACGTTTGTTTGGTACCTTTCAAAATATTACCGAAGCAGTGGCTTTAAGAGAAGAGCTTAAAAATAAACAAGAACAAGCCGAGCGATTACTCGAAGATAGAAGCATGCTTTTTGCAAAAATAAGCCACGAACTTAGAACACCGCTAAATGGCATTACGGGCATGCTTACTACGTTAATAGATGAACATAACGAACAAAAGAGAACCGAAAAAATAAAAGTCGCGCTGCGTAGCGCAGATATACTCTTGAGCATAATAAACGAAGTACTCGATTTTTCTAAAATTAACCACGGTGAGTTAAAACTAGAACCCACGGATGTTTTATTAAATACAACATTTACTGATCTCATTTCTTTGTACACCCCGTTATTTAAAAACAGCAATGTAGAACTAGAAGTAAAAAATGAAATTTCTGATAGCTGCTGGGCATATTGCGATAACACACGCCTAAGTCAAATTACCTCCAACTTATTAAGTAATGCGTTAAAATTTACTGAGCGTGGTTGTGTAAAACTGCACACGTCTGTGATTAATAACAATAATAAATTAACGCTAAACATTAAAGTCGCCGATACGGGAAGAGGCATGACTAGCCAATTTCTTGAATCTTTATTCTCCCCTTTTACTCAAGAAGTAGATGCTAAAAACAGTAAAGGAGGCACAGGACTTGGCCTCGCAATAGTTAAAGAACTTGTTGAGTACATGGGTGGAACAATCAAGGTCAGTAGTAAAGTTAATCAGGGAACTACTTTTTCCCTAAGTATCCCTATAGAGCTAGGTAAAGAGCAAAAAGTAGAGCTAAATCCGCTATCAAAAATAAACATTAACGCTTCTAAGCTTTCTGTTTTAGTGGTGGATGACAACGACATAAACAGGCTAGTTCTTGATGCGTCGCTTAATAAACTCAATATAAAGCCAGACTTTGCAGTAGATGGGCAAGATGCCATATTTAAATGCGAGCAAAAGCATTACGATCTTATTTTTATGGATTGTATTATGCCTATACTCGATGGTTTTGAGGCTACAAAACAACTGCGATCAAAAAGTATCTGTCCGCACGATTCAACCTATATTGTTGCCCTTACAGCCAATACTTCATCGCAAGATAAATTAGCGTGCAAACAAGCTGGTATGGATATGTTTATTTCAAAACCGTTTAAAATGCATTCTTTAGAAGTCGCTATTGCGTCAGCGGCGCAATTACTAAAGCTTTAAAAATATTAGCTTTGCACACTTAACCGCGTGCTAAATATAGTTAGATAAGGCATTAACAATGAAAAACATAATTAGAACTATATTACTAACTGTCCTTATTGTTGCAGTATTTAAAGGCGTTTCCACTGGGCAATGGAGCTCATCAATAACAATAGTTATCGTATCAGGCGTATTGCTGTTAGTTACATTTATCAGTGCTAAGTCATCACGTGGATCATCTGCTTATACTGGCAGTGACTCAACAGCTTCCTCTAGCAGTAACTCATCACATTCTTATACAAATTGCGGCGGCGATTCTGGTGGTGGGTGCGATTAAATCGTGTGCTAATTCTTAAGCATTAAAAAAGCCGCCTTTGGAGAAGGGCGGCTTGGGTTAACAAACAGCTATGGGTGTAGCCTTGCTGTTATATCAAGAGAGTTTTTACTAATTACATTAAGCAGCGCTTTGATCAGCTTCTTCAGAGTGACGAATTAAATAATCAAATGCGCCTAAGCTTGCTGTTGCACCGCTGCCCATTGCAATAATAATTTGTTTAAACGGAGTATTGGTTGCATCCCCCGCGCCATAAATGCCTGGTAATGAAGTTGCGCCTTTAGCATCAATTAGTATTTCACCAAATTTGCTTAATTCAAGGTCGCTGTCTTTTAACCACTCGGTATTTGGTATTAAGCCTATTTGTACAAATATACCGGCAAGTTCAAGCTCTTTGCTCTCCCCCGACACTCTATCTGTGTACATTAAGCCAGTTACTTTTTTACCATCACCAAGTACTTCGGTTGTTTGTGCACTTTTTATAATAGTAATATTAGCCATGCTTTTAGCTTTACGAATAAGCACTTCATCGGCTCGTAGTGTGTCTGCAAATTCAAGTACCGTAACGCTTTGCACAATATTAGCTAAATCGATTGCCGCTTCTATACCTGAATTACCACCACCAATTACAGCAACAGGTTTGCCTTTAAATAAAGGGCCGTCGCAATGTGGGCAATATGCCACACCGTGGCCACGATACTCTTGCTCACCTGGTACGTTCATTTCGCGCCAGCGTGCACCAGTTGCAAGTACGAGCGACTTAGCTTTAAGTACTGCGCCATTTTCTAGTGTAATTTCGTAACCATTGTTATAACCAAGTGCCGCTGCACGCTGATTATGCATTACATCTACATCGTATTCTTTAACGTGCTCTTCAAGCTGGGCAACCAATTTAGGCCCTTCAGTCGCTTTAATCGAAATAAAGTTCTCTATTGCTAGTGTATCGGCAACTTGTCCACCAAATCTATCAGCAACAATGCCTGTATTTAACCCTTTTCGTGCTGAGTAAATTGCAGCCGACGCGCCCGCTGGGCCGCCACCAACTACCAGTACATCAAACTCGTCTTTTTCGCTTAGCGCTGCTGCTTGTTTAGCAGCCCCTTTGCTATCTACTTTATTAAGTATGTCAGTAAGGCTTAGTGCACCTTGGCTAAATGGTTCGCCATTTAAATATACAGCCGGAACAGCTAAAATATTTCGTTCTTCTACTTCATCTTGAAATAATGCACCGTCAATCATGGTGGCTTTAATATTACTGTTTGTCGCTGCCATAGTGTTAAGTGCTTGCACTACTTGCGGGCACGTTTGGCAACTTAAACTTATGTATACTTCAAAGTTCAGCTCTTGAGTAAGCGATTGTATTTGCTCAATGTCTTCGCTTTTAGCTTTACTTGCGTGTCCGCCAGTATGCAAAAGTGCTAACACTAAACTTGTGAATTCATGACCCATAGGTACGCCTGCAAACGTAACATGAGTTTTTTTAATAGGCGAATGTACAACCATTGACGGGCGACGTGCGCTTGTATCAGGATTGCTTATTACAGTAAATTTATCGCTTAGTGAGGCTAAATCGTTTGCTAAGCTTTCTACTTCTGCTGATTTTTTGCTGTCATCCAAGGCAATAAGCAGCTCAACAGGTTGAGTAAGCGATTCGAAATGGCTTTTTAATTGATTTTTTATGTTGTTATCTAACATGGCTTAACCCTTTTAGGAAAATTTAAACAGCAAGCCTCCCATGCCAAATAATGCATGTGCTTAAACAAGTATATTGATATAGGAGGCACCAACAAACGAATGTTCGTTGATTTAAGGGCAGTTACCTGCCCTTATAAAAGTGGGTAAACCTATATTTAGATTTTACCAACTAAATCTAGTGAAGGTGCAAGTGTGTCTTCACCTGGCTGCCAAGATGCAGGGCAAACTTCACCATCGTGAGTTGCAATGTATTGTGCAGCTTGTACTTTACGAACTAGTTCTTTAGCGCTTCGGCCAATTCCTAAATCGTGAGTTTCGATTACTTTAATTTCGCCTTCTGGGTTCATTACAAATGTACCGCGAAGTGCTAAACCTTCTTCTTCAATCATTACACCAAAGCTACGTGTAATACGCCCTGTTGGGTCGCCAATCATTGGGTAAGTAATTTTACCGATAGTGTCTGACGTGTCATGCCATGCTTTGTGAGTAAAATGAGTGTCAGTAGATACTGAGTAAACTTCTACGCCCATTTCTTGAAGTTGTGCATAGTAATCTGCAAGGTCACCTAATTCGGTAGGACATACAAATGTAAAGTCTGCTGGGTAAAAGAAGAAGATAGACCATTTACCTAGAACATCTTTTTCAGACAATTCTACAAAGTCACCGTTGTGGTAAGCGGTTGCATTGAATGGTTGTAATTTTGTATTGATTAATGAAGTGCTCATGGTATTTCCTCATCTGTGTTTATGTATTTTAAAAGTAATCAACGCTTTCGTTTTAAACGACCTTCTGCGTTGGCTTGATTAATACAATAAGGCCAATGGGAAATTAAATAAAATTGATTGTTTAGATTAAAACAATCGATTTTTTGGGTTGAACTATATAATCATTGTTATCGTAAGCATTATTTGAATTGTAAACGCTGGCGAATTATTAAGACCGCTAATCGCAATACTGCTACAATAGCCTCGCTTCAAATAAGTCATTAAATATAAGGCACACCGTAATGGAAAAATTTGTTAACCATATACAGCTAGGTTACCTAGGCTTAATCCCGTTTTTAGGGTGTGTAGGTTGGCCGCTCATGTTTGGCAGTAATAGCCTTAACTTGGAGTTTTTTACTTTTTACAGTATCGCCATTTTAGCATTTATGGCGGGTAACTTATGGCGCGCCGGAGAGCAAACTTATAGCAATGCGATAAAAGCTGTTGTTCCTGTAATACCTATACCATTTTTATCATTTTTACCTGTTGAGTGGGCACTCGCTTGTTTAGGTGCTAGTTTTTGGTTAGTACTTATATTTGAAAAAGCCACGCCGCAATGGCAAACCTATCATAAAGATTATCAAAAAATGCGTTTTGTACTTACCTCTGTTGTGTTTGTGTGTCATATCCTTACTATTGGTATGAGTATTTACCCTAAATAACAGCTGTAAACTTAAATATTGCGTGGTAATAAGGTAATATCCGCGCACTGCTATTTGAGGACACACCATGATTGACCAACTACGCCAACAACTCGACGAACTTGGCGAAAACTACGTAGAAAAAAACGCTGCATTTAAAATCAAAGTGATCCCATTTTTTTGTGCTATTCGCATTAAAAAAGATCATAAAAGCGAAGGTCGTTTAAGCTTTTATTCAAGTCAATTACTCGAAATATTTTTAGTCGTCTTATTTTTGCTATTCGGTTTAACACTGTACGATACAGATGCAGGATTTACTCACGGCCCTATTCATATTGCCTTTGCCATTTTAATTACCTTTAATCTTATTATTAAACAAATCGCTATTGAAGGGTTAAAAACCAGACTTGCGTTTCATCGTTTACTAGCAAAAGACTCACAAACAAATAGCGATATAAATAATACTGCTACAAACATAAACGCTAAATAAAATATGTATTTAAATCCTCAATGGCGAATACTCACCGTAGGCGATGGCGATTTATCGTTTTCGAATGCTATTTACACTCATCTATCGCCAAAAGCTTTGGTTGCATCCACTTACGATGACCAAGCTACTATTGAGCAAAAGTATCAGCACAATGCACTTAGCAACCTAAAAGCGCATAACGTTGAGGTACTTAATGGTTTTGATGTAACAAATCCCGCGTGTTGGCAAACTCTAAGTCAAAACCAGCACAGCTTTGACGTGGTTATTTTTCAATTTCCGCTTATACCCGCGTTTGTTGGCCGTGAAGCGTTTGAAAACAACACGCGCCAAACCAGTATGAACGTATTAAACCGCGCTTTGCTGCATCAATTTATTAAATACGCTAACGAATACGCGCTTGATAAAAATGGCCCAATGCTGTGCTACATCACTTCAAAGGATGTAAAACCTTATCGAGAATGGAATATAGAAGGGAGTTTAAATAACGGTTTAAACGCTGATTATTTAGGCCAAATCCCATTTGATATTAGCCATTTTGAAGGTTACAAAATTCGTAATGTTGACCGTGATAAACACGTAAAAGACACCAGCGGTATCACTTACGTTTTCAGCCAAAAAGGTATTAATACACACACTAGCGAATTAAGCTCACGCCTCACAAAGCCAGCATACTTAACACCAAACCACTGCCCTCTTTGCCGCGTTGGACCCTATATGGCAAGCGAGGACGAAATCAAGCATCTAAATGCTAAAAAGCATCAGCAAATGCTACATCTTGAAAGCGATTGGCAACAATGGCTAAATGAGTTTTATCGCTAATTAATAGCCCTGCTATTGTTAATTCAATTATACGTTTTCGTGTTTAATTAAATCAGCCGCTTTTTCAGCAATCGCAATTACCGGCGCATTTGTGTTGCCGGTAATAATAGTAGGCATAATCGACGCATCAACTACGCGTAAGTTACTTACCCCGTGTACTCGTAAATTAGTATCTACCACTGCCATTGAGTCTTGCCCCATTTTACATGTCCCGACCGGGTGATATTCGGTATCTGCAGTTTGGCGTATAAACTCAATTAGCTGCTCATCATTATTTATATCAAGCGGGTAGAGCATTTTACCGCGTATGTTATCAAAAGCGTTGCTTTGCATAATAGCGAGTGTTTTTTTAAGGCTTGCAAGCATTACAGTTAAATCATCTGGGTGGCTTAAGTAATTAGGGTCAATAAGTGGAGCACTACGCGGGTTGTTATCGGCTAATGTAATCGTGCCTCGGCTTTTGGGGCGCATAATACTGCTGTGTATACTGTAACCATGCCCAGTGTGTAATTTACGACTATGATCGTCCACCAGCCCAATTACAAACTCTAGCTGCACATCGGGCGCTGGCGAGCCTTCAAATAATTTAATAAACGCGTGCGACTCTGCAAAATTACTGGTTAATCGCCCTTGTCGTTTTGTAAACCAGTTAACGCATCCTTTTAAAATGCTGGCAATGCCAAGCGGGCTTATACCAAATGTGCCTTTACTTGTTTTTGATTTATAAAGTGGCACTACCGTTAAGTGATCTTGTAAATTAGCGCCAACACCTTCAAGTACGTGCTGAACCTTAATATTATGCGCACTTAACTGCTCTTTTGGGCCAATGCCTGAAAGCATTAATATTTGTGGTGAATTAATAGCGCCAGCACTAAGTATTACCTCTTTTTTAGCACGTAAATTAATAACTTCTTTATTACGCTCTATTTGCACACCTTGCGTTATCTTATTAGCTATATTTATTTTATTAACGTGGCTATGGGTTAATACCGTTAAATTGGGGCGGTTTAAATGCGGTGTTAAATATGCTTTTGCCGCACTACAACGCTCGCCATTGTGCTGAGTTACCTGCGATAAACGCGCACCGCTTTGCTCTTTGCCATTTATATCGTCGCTTAAATTAACGCTCTGCTCAGCACAGGCATTTAAAAAATATTGGTTTACATTGCTTGGGTTACTTAGCTCTTGTACATGTAGCGGGCCTTTTGTTCCGTGCAGCTCATTATTTATAAACGCTTTATTGTTCTCAGATTTAATAAAGTACGGGAGTAAACTCTTAAAATCCCAGCCTTCATTACCAAGCTGTGCCCAATTATCGTAATCGTATTTGTTACCGCGAATATAAACCATTGCATTGGTAGAGCTTGAGCCACCCAATACTTTGCCGCGCGGCACAAAACCACAGCGGTTATTAAGCTCTTTTTGTGGCACCGTATTGTAATGCCAGCTATTTATGCCATAAGGCACACTCGCTGCTATGCCAGCTGGCATTTGCACAAATGCACTTTTATCGCTGCCGCCAGCTTCAATTAAACACACACTGACATTTTTATCCTCAGACAATCGCGATGCCATAACGCAGCCGCCACTGCCTGCGCCAATCACAATGTAATCAAATGTTGTATTGTTCATAGTGTACCTTAATAAAAGTTTTAAACGGCCTTAACAGTAATAGTGCATAGAAAAACCCAATAAAACTTGATATTTTTAGACATCACTTATTTGGGGTTAACCATGAGCAGCCTAATCAGAGCCACGTCATTACAAGGTATAGACACGCTAATTAGCGAATTTGGCGGCGATCCGCATGAAATAATGCAAAGCTGTAATATTAGTAACGTTGACTTTAAAAATCTCGACAACCAATATTTACCTTATCGAGATTACGCTGAGCTTTTAGAATACTGTGCTTGTAAGTTCAATTGCTCTAGTTTTGGCCTTAAGCTCGCAAGTAGACAAAACTTTGATATTTTAGGACATATTGCAATAGCTGCCAAAAGTAGTACTAATTTAGGTGATGCACTTAATTGGGTTATTAAATACCTTCACTTACACAGCCCTGCACTTAGCTTAAATTCGCACCCTTTAGAGAATGATAAAAGCTTGTTTTTATCATTCGAAATTAATTTAAAACCATTACCGCACATAAACCAAGTAATTGAGCTAACTATTGGTTTAGCATTGGCTGTTATTAAAAAGCTGAGTAATAACCGCTGCAAACCAATTAATATATTTTTGCCAAAAAAGTTAAGTACTAATACTCGTGCCTATAACACTTACTTTGGTTGTAACGTTATAGAGCATCGCAACAGCGCTGGCATTGTAATCTCAAAAAGTGATTTAACTCTTGAGCTTGATCACCCTAAACTAAATAAAGTACAAGCAGCGCTAAACTTCTTGGCAAAAAACAAAGAACACACACAACCGTTGCCCAACCAAGTTAGTGCGCTAATTAGGCCTATGCTTCCTATTTATCAATGTAGTAACCAAACTATTTCAGCTGCGCTGGGTATGCACCCGCGTACTCTGCATCGAGAACTTATCAAACATAATACGAGTTTTGTAAAACTAAAAGATGCCACTCGCCGCGCTTTAGCTGCACACTATTTAGCGCAAAACCAATTTACAATCTCAACCATATCTGAGCTTTTAGGATATCAGGAACAAGCAACACTAAGTGTTAATGTTAAACGCTGGTTTGGATGTTCTCCTCGAGCATATAGAACTAAAAAAATGTTAAACTAAATACTCTTATTATTTTTATTTAAGCTAAGGAGTGAGCATGAACTTTGTTATTGTTGGCACCAATTTTATTAGCGACACATTGTTAGCCGCTGCAAATACGTTAAACGATTTTAATTTATATGGGGTGTGCTCGCGCGCAGTATCTAGCGGCGAAGCATTTTTAGCCAAACACCCACAAAATGCACAAGCAAAAATTTTCACCTCAATCGAGCAAGTTTGCCAAGATCAAAATGTCGATGCTGTCTACATAGCCGCCCCTAATAGCTTACACAAACAATATGCCGTTATGTGTCTAGAAGCGGGTAAACATGTCCTTGGCGAAAAACCATCAGCTGCCAATTCTAAAGAGCTTGCAAGCATTATAGCTACAGCAAAAAAGCATCAGCGCCTTTACATGGAAGCCATGATGACCACTCACTTGCCTAACTATGAACAGCTACAATAGGCAATGGTAAAAATTGGCACACCACGTAAATATATTGGCCAGTACAGTCAATACTCATCGCGTTACGATAAGTATAAAAATGGAGAACGCCCAAACACATTTTTACCCGAGTTTGCAAATGGTGCTTTAGTTGATTTAGGGATTTACCCGCTGTATTTATTAATTGCACTTTGGGGGGCACCAAAAAGCGTGAGTGCCAGTGGCGTATTGCTCGATACTGGTGTAGATGGTGCGGGCGATGTATTACTAAACTATGCAGATAAACAAGCCGTTATTAGTTACTCCAAAATATCGCAAGGCGACAACATAACCGAAATACAAGGCGAGCTTGGGCGCATACGTATAGAAGCCGTATCGCAACTTAAAAAAGTGGAATTTATTGCTAATAATGGTGATGTAGAGATTATATCCCAGCCGTTTGATGAGCACTTTATGAAATACGAAGTTGAGCATTTCATGTCATTAGTGAAGCAAAATATCCTTGAGTCACCTGTTAATACGCACATTTTAGCCAGTAACGTAATGAGCGTTCTTGATGAAGCGCGCAAACAGCTTGGGGTTGTGTACCCTAACGACTAATTAAATAAAATATGGGCGTTAACCAACGACAGCTAACGCCCAGAAGAAAGCTTAAATAGCTCTCGTACAACGACACATTTTACAAAACACTTTAAAATAGCGATCCCCATCCATGGGCAATCAAATACTTCTACAACAAACTTAACACTGACAACCCAACTCGGTTTATTACCAATATTTATTACTCAATAACCTTAAATCTAACCTAACACATAAAAACATTACCAATCAAGCTGGCCAATTACATTATTTTAAACTAAATTGGTAATACAAGAATGCAACCGTTGGTGTATAGTGGTTTTTAACCCTAACATCGCGTTAGAATTTTGACATAATAGTGAATTTTAAGGTAACCTCTGATATTAACAGTTGGTTTTGACTTATAGGCCCCAGAGGCCATTATTCCTTAAGGTAATGAAGGTAAAGTATGGGTAATCGTCGCTTATTTTGGCGCATAGTTGATAAAATTGAGTCTTTAATAAATCAAGGCGAATTTTCTGCTGGGAGTCGTTTACCACCTGAACGTGAACTTGCAGAAATGTTTGATGTAAGCCGCCCTACCATTAGAGAAGCTATTATCGCATTAGAAGTACGTGGCCGAGTTGAAGTTAAAACTGGCTCTGGTGTTTACGTAGTAGAACAAAAAAATGCATCTATAAAATCAAAAGAGATCAGTGCATTTGAACTTACTCAAGCTCGCGCATTAATTGAAGGCGAAATTGCCGCTTTAGCTGCTCAAAGCATTACAGAAGAAGAACTAGAGCAACTAAATAAAACATTAATTGCTATGGAAAAAGGCCTATATGTTGAGCAAGCCGATCGTGAGTTCCACGAAATTATAGCTAGAGCAACGCGTAATAAAGCACTTGAATTTGCAGTGTCTAACTTGTGGGATTTACGTTTAACAAATCCACAAATTGTTGCTGACTATGGCAGTGTGTGTAAAAACAATAACGAGTGCGTTATGGATGAACACACCGCTATTTATACAGCCCTAAAGTCGCATGATGCAAATGCAGCGCGCAGTGCAATGCACAAACATTTTAACCGCTTAATTAATGCTTTATTTGACGCTGTAGAATCGCGTGCACTTGAAGAAATTAAACGTAAAAATGATGAAAAACGAGGCCTCTACTCGCTTGATGGCTTAGTTAATAAAAGTGCCCACTAAGGCCTTTTAACCAACTGATTAAAGTTAGCAAACGCCTGTTTGCTAACTTTACCTCTTACTTTATTTACCTTCCCTATTTAATATACTTTTTATTGCGTTATTTTTGGTCGCAAACACTTACCTATAAATTTAAAAAAAGATACTATGCCGCCATTAATATCGGGTGGGTTTAGCTTTTATACTCCCTGCATTACATAACTAATTGATAGAGTTACTCAACTCAAGGATAAAAATGCAAGCATCTTCAAAAAGTTATTTACTGGCTATCGTGTGTGTATTGCTTGCCATGATGACCATTCAAACGGGCGCGTCGTTTGCAAAACAGCTTTTTCCAATTGTTGGCCCTGAGGGTACGACGGCCCTTAGGCTTGGTTTTTCTGCCTTTATACTTTGCTTAGTGTTTAAACCTTGGAAACACTTACCCACTACGGGTAATCGTATTCCTATAATTGTGTATGGTTTAAGTTTAGGCGGCATGAACATTTTGTTTTATTACGCTATTGAACGCATTCCACTAGGCATTGGTGTAGCACTTGAATTTACAGGCCCGCTTACTGTTGCCTTATTTTCATCACGCCGCAAACGTGATTTATTTTGGGTTGCCTGTGCTATTGCTGGTATTTTGCTTCTGCTTCCAGATATGAGCGGGCAAGATAGCCTTGATCCATTAGGTGTAGCGCTTGCTCTTGGTGCCGGTGCATGTTGGGCAGGTTATATATTATTTGGTAAAAAAACCGGCACACAAAGCTCTGGTGGTGCCACTGTCGCACTGGGCATGACTGTTGCCGCTATAGTGCTAGTGCCTTACGGTGGCATTATGCAAAGCGCCGCGTTTACGTGGGAAATTATCCCACTGGGTATTGGTATTGCTATTTTATCAAGCGCACTGCCTTACACACTTGAAATGGTTGCACTGCGTAACATGCCTTCACAAGGGTTTAGCGTAATGATGAGTTTAGAGCCTGCAATAGCTTCGCTCGCAGGGTTTATTATACTGGGTGAATTACTTACTTTATGGCAGTGGCTCGCTATTTTACTTGTGATTATCGCATCTGTTGGTAGCTCGTTTTCAAACGCAAAAAAACAGGCTACTTAATTAACTACCAAATAAGCTAAATAAAGTCACCACACAACATGGTGACTTTATTGTGTTTTATCCGGTAATTTTTTAACTCACAGCCTTACTTCGCTTTTTAGTTGTAAGCAAATAGCCAATCAACGAAATAAGCGGCATACCGGTAGCCACCAGTGCAATACCAGTCCAACCGCCTGCTTCATATAATGGGCTGGCAATAAGCGAGCCTACTGCGCCACCTACAAATATACTAGTCATGTAAATAGCGTTTAAACGCGCACGGCTTTGTGGCTCTATTGCATACACTGCACGTTGACCCAATACCATATTGGCCTGCACAGAAAAATCAATAAACACACCGGTTAATGCCAATACTATAATGCCGTAAGGTAACTCAAATAAGCTTGGTAAAAAGCACAGTGCTGCAATGAGTTTGGCCAGTAACGATAACTGATGCGTATAGCCATTATCAGCCAAACGCCCAACAATAGGAGCTGCTACAGCACCTGCGGCGCCCACTAGTGCAAACAATGCTATTTCTGATTGGGATAAACCATACTCACGGGCAAGCACAACCGGTACGCTCGTCCAAAATAAGCTGAACGATGCAAACATTAACGCTTGAAAAAGTGAACGTTGGCGCAGCACTGGCTGGCTTATCATTAATTGTTTCAGTGATTTTAATAACTTAAAATACGTTGTTTTATGGGTTGGTTGCCTACTTGGAATAGCAAAATAAATTACACCAGCAATAAACACCATACACCCTGCTGCAAAGTAAAATACAGCGCGCCAACCAAAGTGATCGGCTATTAAGCTCGATATAGGTCTTGCTAGCAAAATACCTAACAACAAACCCGCCATAATATTACCAAGAACTTGTCCGCGTTTTTCGTCAGACGATAAATGCGCAGCAAGTGGAATAAGCACCTGAACAGAAACCGAACTTATACCTATCATCAAACACAAAATAAGCATTACATTAGGTGAATTAGCAAGTGCCGTACCCACTAAACTCAAAAACGACACACCAAGAGTGACCAACATAAGCTTTTTATTTTCAACTAAATCAGCTAGTGGTACTAAAAAAAACAACCCCAAAGCGTAGCCTATTTGTGTAAGCGATACGATAAGGCTAGCACTGTGCGCACTTAATCCAACTTCTGGGGCAAGTAACTCAATAATAGGTTGAGCGTAATAAATATTGGCAACAATAAGACCGCAACACAAAGCAATAATAGTAACGAGTGTATTGCTAAGAGGTTGCGCTGAAACGCCTGTTTGGGTCATGTGTGTCTCTACTTTATAAAAATAATAAAACCCAACCCGCAAACGCGGGTTGGGTTTCTACAAAAAACTAAACTTTATTTTATTGGTGATGGCTGCCCATGTGGGCTTGAGCGTAAATACTGTTTAGGTGCAGTTACTGTAGCGCCAAGCTCTGCAGCTGCATGCCACGGCCAGTGCGGGTTATATAAAATGCCACGCGCTAGTGCTACGCCATCGGCTTGCTGCTCACTAATAATATCTTCGGCTTGTTGCGCCTGTGTAATTAAACCCACCGCTATAACAGGCATTTTAACCGCTTCTTTTATGGCTGTTGCAAACGGTACCTGGAAATTAGGTTTAACTGGTATTTGTTGCTCTGGGCTTAGGCCCGCCGTACTTACATGAATAAAATCACAACCTAGTTCATCAAGCGCTTTACTAAGCACTATCGATTGATCTAAATCCCAGCCACCTTCAACCCAATCGGTTGCCGAAATACGCACACCCACTGCTTTATTACTGGGGAATACCGCTCTTACCGCTTTAAACACATCAAGTAATAAGCGCATTCTGTTTTCTAGGCTGCCACCGTAGTTGTCATCTCGCTTGTTTGAAAGTGGCGACAAAAATTGATGTAACAGGTAACCGTGCGCACCATGAAGCTCGATTAAATCAAGGCCGAGTTCATCAGCGCGTTTAGCTGCACTTACAAAATCTTTAATTAGTGAATCTATGTCAGATTGGCTCATTGCTTTTGGCACTGGGCTGTTAGCGTCGTACGCAATTGCCGAAGGTGCGAGCGTTTGCCAGCCATTTACATCATCAGGTGCAATGGCATCGCCACCGTCCCATGGTTTTTCAGTTGATGCTTTGCGTCCAGCATGCGCTAACTGAATACCAATAGGCATAGGGCTGTATTGCCTTACTGCTTTTAGGCTTTTGCCTAGTGCTTGTTGGGTTTCGTTATTCCAAAGCCCCAAATCGCCGTAGCTAATACGCCCTTCAGGGTTTACTGCTGTTGCTTCTAAAAAAAGTAACCCAGCACCGCTTAAACTCAATTGGCCTAAATGAATAGTATGCCAATCGCTAGCAGCGCCATTGTTTGCTGAATACTGGCACATGGGTGCAATAATAATACGGTTATCTAACGTTACTTGCCCAAGTGATAAAGGCGAAAATAGTTGGCTCATTGTTAATCCTTAAAAACACGCACAAAAAAGTGCGGACAAAATAAAAAAGAGAATACGAAGCGGCAATCAAACACGCTCACTCAATAACTTAAACTGTCACTAATAATGGCGACTTAACATCCTTAATGGGGATCAAAATACACTTTAATAGTGCTAATAAAAGTATAAGTAATGACATTATGAAATATTAATTTTAATGTAATAATTTGTTTAACGAGCACGTCATAACACCACCTTTAAAATACGAATGACTATTTACCTTTAAACAAGGGTTTAATTTTTAATCTAACTGTACCTAATTCCACTAAGCTATTGCTTGTATTGCCTATTAACCAAATAAAAACCCCGAAAACAAGCTATATTTATTCTATAAAAGTGAATTAAAATTCAATTTAAATATTCCCAGCTACTTCACTCCCTGATAAACTGCTTAACTTAATTTACTAATGTAAAACATTTGAACTGGGGATCACTTTTTATGTTTAAACCAAGCTTGTTAACCTTGGCTATTTCGAGCGCTGTTTCTAGCGTATTTTTATTGCCTAATGCCGCACTTGCTCAAGAAGAAGTTGCAGCTAAAAACAAATCACTCGAAGTAATTGAAGTTACAGCAACAAGGCGCAGCGGCTCGGTGCAAAATGCACCGCTAAATATTACAGCCCTTGATGCTGATATAATGAAAGATCAAAATATCAGTGAGCTTGCGGATGTAGCGCGCTGGGTACCTGGTTTAACAATTACCGATCAAGGTGGGCGCTCAGGCTCGCCTATTATTGTTCGTGGTTTAAATACAAACTCGTCTGGTCCATCATCAGATGGCGGCACAGTATCTACTTACATTAACGAAATTCCTGTTTCGGTAGATATGCGCCTAGTAGATATTGAGCGTGTTGAAGTATTAATTGGGCCACAAGGCACCCTTTATGGTGCAGGCACATTAGGCGGTGCAATTCGCTACATGCTTAAACAGCCTGAGCTTGATTTTACATCTCTTGAAGTTTACGGCGACCTGTTTCAAACAAAAGAAAGTGACTCTTTAGGTGGCGAAGGCGGTTTTATATTTAACCTTCCTATTATTGAAGATAAATTAGCAGTACGCGCCAGCTTAAACGTATATGAAGACCCCGGTTTTATCGATTACGGTTATGTAGTGCGTGAATCTGGCGTATCACTGCCAGATCCAGATTGGAGCGATAGCTCAGCAGTTAATAACAACCTTAAAAATGTAAAAGACGCCAACGGCGAAACCACCACTACAGGTCGTATTTCTGTTCGCTTTAAACCAAATGAATCGTTTGAAGGTACGCTTAACTACTTTTATCAAAACCAAGACAGTGAAGGCCGCTCGATTGTTCATTACAATAGCCTTAATGCAAACAACGGTTTAAGCGACGTAATAGGTAAATACGAATCGGCTTATCGCTTTGAAGAGCCGCGCGAGAAAAAAGATCAATTACTAAGCCTTGAACTAAAAGCCGATTTAGGTTTTGCAGAGCTAGTATCGGCAACCGGTATTTCGAGCTTTGATGCCGACGGTCAACGCGATCAAACAGACTTACTTATTCGTCTTGATTACGGCTATGAAGAATTCCCTTCGTTTTCAACGTTTACCCGTGAAATAGACGAAGAAGATACCTTCACTCAAGAAATTCGCTTAGTGTCGCAAGGCGACAGCGACTTTAACTGGATTGTGGGTGGCTTTTACAACAAAACAGAAACCGAAGCGTCAAGCCGAGAGTTTACCCCTGGGTTTGACCAATTCGCTATTGATAACTTTGGTGGCGAGCAGCTAAGACCTGACTCATTAGAATACTTAGAGCTTACAAAAAGTAAAGTCACTGAGTCTGCACTATTTGGTGAAGTTGGTTATCAAGTAACCGACAAATTAGATATTACCATTGGTGCCCGTTTTTACGAATACGATGTAGAGTCGCAAGCAGCTTTTGACTTCCCGCTAGCCAATACATTGTATGGTGGAGTAGATCCTGACAAAATCACCGTTGCATACGAAAAAGATGACGCTGGCGATAACGGTAACTTATTTAAATTTAATGCTAAATATCAATTTACTGATTCAGTAATGGGTTATGTAACAGTAAGTGAAGGCTTTAGAATTGGTGGTTCAAACGGTTTAGTGTCTTGTCCTGATCCAATTGTTGAGGATCAACAAACAGGTTGTGGTAAACCTGACGAATTATTATATGAAGCCGACACCACAACAAACTACGAGCTAGGCTTTAAAAGTACATGGTTTAGAAGCCAGCTACACTTTAACGCCGCGTTATTTAACGTAGATTGGGATGATGCGCAAATCACTGGCGCTACAGATATAGGTCAATTAACGTACCTTTCAAACGCAGGCAGCGCTAATGCAAAAGGGGTAGAAATTTCGACCCGTGCCATTTTATCTGACTCGTTTTCAGTTTACGCAACTTATGCCTACACAAAAGCAGAGCTAACATCAGACGCACCATTTTTGTTTAATGCCGATGGTACCGATGGCGCAGAAGACGGCGACCGTTTACCAGGCTCACCTGAAAATCAATTTTCGATGGGTGTAAACTATCAAACAGACGTGTTTAACGACAAAACGCTTGATATTAACTACGGTTTAACTGCGCAAAGCGACGTGCTTTCAAGAGTAGGGCTTCGTGATAACGGCGAAACACTACCAGGTTACAGCTTAAGTAATATATCAGCTAAATTAACAGCTGATGCATGGTCAACTACCCTATATGTTGATAACCTATTCAACAAATACGCGGTTACATCCGTTCGTCGTTCAGATGCCGATATAACATCAGCAAATGGTGCCGATATACAACGTAACTACGGCCATTACATTAATCGCCCGCTTACGGTAGGTGTTAAATTTAACTACAAATTTGAAATATAATTTATAGTAATTTTTAAACAATGTTTTAAGGCTCAAATTTATTTGAGCCTTTTTATTTTCTTTCACAAAATAATTACCAAAAACCATGCAGCCAAATTTAAAGCAACTTCATCAAAGCGCAATACACTCCCTAAACCAAGGTAAAATAGAGCAAGCACACAAAGCCCTAGTGGAGTTAGTTACACTCAAACCAAACTTTGCTGATGGGTATTTTTTGCTGGCAATGGTTAATTTAACTGTTGGGCAAATACACAAAGCAATAAAGCTCATCGAAAAAGCCCTCACCCTTGGCCAAAGTATTGAATACACCGCGCAACTTGCTAAATGTTACGCACTTACTGGCGAATTACAAAAAGCAAAAAACACCGCACTATCGGTGCCATTAAAGCAAATAACTAAAGCACTTGATGCCGACACACTCGGCGTTGCACTTACTCAAGCAGGTATTCACGAGCAAGCACTTAACTACTTTGAGCGCGCTATTACACTGTCTACAGCAGCTAACAAAGCTCAACCTCAGTTTTATTATAACTACGGTGTAAGTGCTAAGTTTTTAGGGCTATTTGATAAAGCCCAACACGCTTTTGAAAATGCCATAGCGCTTAACCAGCTGCACCATCAAAGTTATTTTGCATTAAGTGATTTAACTAAAGTAAGTACACAAAACAATCATATTGAACGCTTAAAAAACGTGTTTGAGCAAGTAACAAACCCCGATGCAAAACTGCATATTGGCCATGCTTTAGCTAAAGAGTATCAAGATATTGGTGAGTTTTCAGACGCTTTTAACGCGTTAGAGCAAGGTAAAGTAGTAAAACGTGCTGTACAGCCGTTTGATCATAAAAGCTCAACTGAGTTATTTGAACATATTAAACTCTTAAGTGAACAGCACACACAAGCGCTGACACAAGGTAACCCAACGGCAGAGCCTATTTTTGTATTAGGCATGCCCCGCTCTGGCACCACATTGGTAGAGCGTATTTTATCGAGCCACAGCGACGTGCAGTCAGCCGGTGAACTGCAAGACTTTGGCTTAAGTGTTAAAAGGCTCAGCCAAACACAAACACCCCATGTGCTTGACACTCAAACGCTCAGTAAAGCCTACGAGCTTGATTTTAATCAGCTTGGGTCAACCTATTTAAACGCAACACGCGTAATAACAGGCAGCCATAAGCACTTTATAGATAAACTCCCGTTTAACTTTTTTTATATAGACTTAATTACCAAAGCCCTGCCAAACGCTAAAATTATTTGCATGCTACGCGACCCAATGGACACCTGCATTGGTAACTATCGCCAGTTATTTACTATAAATAACCCCTACTACGCGTACTCGCTCGATTTACTCGACACTGCCAAATTTTACAGCCGCTTTTACAAACTCATGCAGCACTTTAGCGCCCTGCATAGCAATATAAAATTAGTAAAATACGAAGAACTAGTCGCCCAGCCCGAGCAGCAAATAAAAGAGCTAGTTAGCTTTTGTAATTTAGAGTGGCAAGCACAGTGTATAGACTTTCACTTAAACACCTCACCGGTCTCTACTGCAAGTAAAGTGCAAGTACGCCAACCACTTAACAACAAAGCAATTGGCCGTTGGAAGGCATTTAAGCCCCATACTGATGAGGCTGAGACCTACTTAAAACAACAAGATATTATAGGATGAAATATCACTTCTATTTTATATAAATTCGCTTAATTAATTTATAGTCAGGTAATTACTTTTTAAAATAAATATAAGCACTGTGACGATCAAACTAACACAGTTGCCAATGCTTACTGACAAATATTGATAGAAAAGGAATAATATAAATGGAATAAAATTCAGCTAATGTTCCCTTGAAGGGGCCACATAGTGAGTGGTATAGTTACTAAAGGATAAAAATTAAAGGATTAAAATGTTAATATTTAAAGAACTAAACTTAGTAAATATAACAAGGTTAACTAATAGTGTTGGTCACGGTGCTAGGAATGCCCCACTAGATGTTTTAGTACTACAAAGGCTTTTATTAGGTACCACAAAAAAGTATTTCGGTAAAAAAGTACTAAAGCCCGATGGATATTATGGTAGTAAAACTGAAGAGCAACTAAAGCTATTTCAATCCGCTGCATTGGGTAATAAACACCCAAGTAAAAAAGTTATACCTGATGATTTAACTCACAAAGCACTTGTAGCCTCATTAAGTCAGAACTTTCTAAAAAAGCACAAAGAAGCTGCCCTTTTAAATCAAGTTCAAGTTATTGATTATGAACACTTCATTAAAATATATAAAAAGCAGTTCCCTAATGAGCAAGCATTTAATGATCTAAAAAAACTCTTGATTGAGTGTGTAATGGATCCTCACATTACCGATATCCGATGGATTGCTTACATGTTAGCGACAGTAAAACGTGAGTGCGGACGTACCTGGAAACCAATTAAAGAGTGGGGAAAAGGAAAAGGTAAGCTGTATGGTAGCGTACACGATGTTCCAACTACTTCAACTGTAGAAAAAAACATATATTACGGAAGGGGTTATGTACAATTAACATGGGATTATAATTATAAAAAGGTTGGCGATGCTTTAGGGCTTGGAGATAAGCTCTATATAAATCCAGACCTAGCACTTAATCATAAAATTGCATATGCAATAATGTCTTATGGCATGCGAGAAGGTTTATTTGCTAAAGCGAAGCTAGGCCAATTTATATCAGGTGCAACTTCTAATTATATTGGAGCTAGGAGAATAATTAATGGTCAAGATCACGCTTTAGAGATTGCTAATGACGCTATAATTTTTGAGCGACTATTGAAAGCGTCACGAGGTACATTTGAATTTGAAAAGTTATTATTCTCAACAAATGTAGCGTTAGCTTAATACACATATACTTTTATGGATTAACTCTTGGTGAAATTAAATATGACCTTATTTGTTATGATCTTTTTATTATGCTCGCATGTTAATGCCGCTTCACTCAATGCAGATATTAAGAATAATAAACCCTTAAAAATGCAGATACCCTCTGGTCAAAAGTTGCCTCTAGATTTTGAGCTATTAACTCAAAAAAAGCTTCTTGGCTCACTAAATAAAAACGACAACTGTTCTATCAAAGACGAACATCATAACAATCGATTTGTCTCAGTTTTTAAGCTAAGTTCGGGTGATAAATTGCTTGCATTAGCTTGCAACACTGGAGCATATCAAGACAGTTACTTGACCTATTATGTCAAGACGTTAACTAACATGGCTTACCCCATAACTTGGTCAGAACCTACTTTTATTGATAATAAGTGGGAGCTAAAGCAAACTAATTTAATTACCGGCAGTATTGAAGTTAGTGAAATAGGGAATGAATTAAAGTCTCTGCGCTTATACTCTGCTTTTGGCTCTTGCGGTTATAAGGTCAATTACACCATTTCGTTCCCACAACTGATTAATCTAAAACCTAATTTAATACATGCAGACAACGATTGTGGTAATGGCATTTTAGTTGACGAGTGGCCAGTAATTTCCAATTCAAAATAACATCGCTAGTAATTATATTAAGGTCATATACTAATGTGATAAATGCCCCCAGTATGGGGGATTTATCTTTTTTAAATAGCCGCTTTTATAAACTCATGCAGCACTTTAGCGCCCTGCACAGCAATATAAAATTAGTAAAATACGAAGAATTAGTCGCACAGCCCGAGCAACAAATTAAAGAGTTAGTCAGCTTTTGTAACTTAGAGTGGCAGGAGCAATGTATAGATTTTCACTTAAACACCGCACCGGTCTCTACCGCCAGTAAAGTACAAGTACGCCAACCACTTAACAATAAAGCAATCGGCCGTTGGAAAGCATTTAAGCCACATACTAATAAAACAGTGGAGTACCTTTTAAAGCAAGGTATAAATATTGAGTAAACGCTTTATTTTACCGGTAAGAGACGCCAAATAAGAGGCTTTGTGTACGTGTAGGTCGGATAAGCGAAGCGCCATCCGACACAGTAAAATACCTTGCCAATTATTATCAACATTTTATGTTGTGGAGTGGCGGAGAATGCCAACAGCAGATATTACCTTTCAAAGCCTTTAGTGGGACTGCTAAGCCACCATTGCAGTCATTGAGGTTTAAGTTAAAGAGCCAATAAAACTAACACTTCACTTTGTCATCCATTGCTCTACTATGTATAACCAAAATCAGGATGAAATAAGGCCATACATTTCTGTTATTATGAAAAATCTATTATCCATTCGTTCTTATAGCACAAAACCAACCCGTCACTCACATCACTTTAATCAATTGGTTTTACCTTTACGTGGTGTCATAAATATATGCGTTGGTGATTTCAATGGTAAAGTTGCGCCAAGTGAATGTGTTGTAGTTAAAGCCAATGAAGAGCACTTGTTCACTGCAGATACTGAAGCTAGATTTGTAGTTGTGGACATGAAAAACCTACCCCTAAATATTTCATCTTCTCACTGTATTGTTTTTGCAATTAACTCATCCCTTAAAAGTTACTTAACCTTTATCGAAAACCAATTAGAAAATAAAGTTAATGCTCAATTAGAACAGGCAATGTTTGAAATGTTCAGTTTACTGCTTGCAGAGCAACCTTTATTGCCAAAAGTAGATAACCGTATTGGTACAGCAATATCCTTCATAGAGCAAAATATTGCAGAGCAACTTCACATTAAACGCCTGGCTGAATCTGCTTTTCTAAGCGAAACGCAGTTTAAGAAACTATTTAAGCAACAAACAAATATGACTGTGATGAAATACGTAACCAAACTTCGTATGGAAAAAGCGCAAGCTTTACTAACACACACAGATTATCCACTATCAATCATTGGTGAAAAAGTAGGCTACAAAGAGCCGTCAGCCTTTAGCCGAAAGTTTTCACAATTCTTTGGCCTACCACCTAATAAATTCAAAAAGTAAACTTAGTCTTTATTGTCAACGATAGCGTCTTAATTGTTAAAAACTCCTTTCATCATTAACATACAATTTCTGTATTAAAATAATAAAAAACAGGTATCACTATGCAAAGTCATCACGGAAGTTTTAAAGGTGTAACTGCTATCATTATTGCTAGTTTTTTGTGGGGAACAACAGGCACCGCAGCAAGCTATTCCCCTGATGTGAGTTCGTTTGCAATTGGTGCATTCTCTATGGGAATAGGGGGAGTGCTACTTGTTATTACAGCACGAAAAACGTTATTTATAGATTATAAGCTCATGATTTCACAGCCTAAGGTATTACTTTTAGGTGCCGCTTCTGTCGCTATCTATCCATTAGCATTTTATACTTCAATGCGTTTATCAGGTGTTGCAATTGGCACTGTAGTTTCAATTGCTACGGCACCTTTTTTTGCTGCAATCCTTGAAAGCCTAATTAGTAAAAAAAATATATCACTGGAATGGGTACTGAGTTTTGTTATTGGAGCTATAGGTATTACTTTATTAACGTTAGGTAGAGATCAGAGTAATGATCCTTCATACAGTATTAATCAACAGAGCCTGGGTATTCTTTTGGGGTGTATTGCTGGATTAACCTATGCAGGTTATTCATGGGCAGCAAGGAGTTTAATTGAAAGTGGAGTTCATTCGAAATCGTCAATGTCAGGACTGTTTGGTTGTGCTGCTTTATTGTTACTCCCTTCATTATGGTTTACAGGTGATAACTTATTTTCAAGCGCAACCAATGCATTGGTATCTTTGTATATGGCAGTAATTCCAATGTTTTTAGGATACTTATTATTTGGTTTTGGCTTGAATTATATAAATGCAAGTAAAGCGACATTAATTACCTTAATAGAACCATTAGTTGCAACTTTTTTAGCCGTTTTCGTTATTGGTGAAAGGTTTAAGATAATTGGTTGGATAGGTGTGGCTTTGGTATCACTATGCCTATTAATGCAAACCATCAAACCTCAAAAGCAATTAAGAGTACCTATTAAATCTATGTAGCTTAAGAGCATTGACAATGCTTTTAAAAGCTTACCATAGGGTATAATTCATTTATATAAAGTAAAAAACATGAACGCTCGTAACGAACGTTCATAAAATGTAATAACCAAGGAGACGAGTATTGACTTCATACATCATAATTTCTCACAGTCTGCCTCACGCTCACAGCCGAACTTCGCTAAAGTGCCATTTATAGTATTTGAATTTAGGTCTAGATTGATGATCGTAAATGCCAGCATAGCGGTTGTTCAAGTATTTATATTTAGATGACTTATTTGTATCCCCCTAATCTCTGCCATATTAGAAAGTTACTGGTTAAGATTAGGTTTTTGTATCGCTGATAAAGATGCATATCATGTTCATCACTCTTCTTTATCCAGCAACTCCATTAATCCAACCAGTGCAGCGAAAAGTACAGCCCCTACAGGCCAAATTATCCAAGTTACGCCCCAATCCATAGTCCATAAGCTCCAACCAAGAAAGATAGCGATTAGCAAAGGCCAGTAGAATGCAGCGAGTTTTTCAGCACGTTTTACACGTCTACTCTTTACGGTATCTAGAGGCCCATCTTTTAGAATATTGTTATAAGCCTCGTATTTAGCCGCAACAGGAGACACAATGTATATCCCAGCGGCTATGATGAGCATAAGTACAATTAGCATCATTAGAGTTATACTTGGGCCTCTGAAAAGCATACTAGCAAACATAAGAGGTGCAAAACTGATAATGAACATAAATATACCCAACGATAATCTTCGATTATAGGTAGGTCTGAACTTTGTTAATTTTTCATTGAAAACACCATGTACACCATAGGCTAATTCAAATGCTTCATTATCTATTACCGCTATATCGCTTTCATATTGGTTGGCTCTGAGAAAAAAATTTATTCCCATAGAGACCATAACTACAATACACACAACTCCTATCGCTGCTGCGATATTGCCTGTCAGGTTCAATCGATTGGTTTCAGCCATTGCCAAGAAGAAAAACAAAGGTACTACTGAGCATAAACAAAGTATAACTCCTTTAGTGATTAAGGCTGACACTTCCATCTTATTTTCAATATATTTTGCTGCTTGTTCTAAACTAATTTGAATGATATCAGGCTTTTTATTTTCATCATGAGAATCAAAAGCTTCATTCTCATCTCTTAGTAGAAAGTCAGTAGATACGTCAAAAAGCTCCGCCAACATAATTATCCTATTTAAATCAGGTATGCTATTAGTGCTTTCCCACTTAGACACTGACTGCCTAGAAACATTCATCTTTTCAGCCAATTCTTCCTGCGACCAACCAACTTGTTTTCTTAATCTGACAATCTTTTCTGCTAAAATCATAAAGTTCATTCCTTCATTTGTTGTTGAGCGGTAAGCATAGAAAGTCAGGTAGTTGCAGACCAGCAAGTCAAGTTGTTAATTTGTCAACCAGCGGTTGCAATTAGGCTAAACAGCTAAATTTAAACATTTTATTTGGTGCTAGCAAGTTAGTTTTTCATTTTGAGAGTCGAACCAAATCAGACATCCTAAATATAACTAAGCTGTCAATCTATGGCAAAATTTCCCCATCAGACAGGTCTTCCAGCCCAAAAGCTTAAAAGGTGCCCGTTTGATCCAATTTTGTCACTCGTTTAGGGAAGAGTTTAGTGTTTAATTGCTAAAATCACCTATAGCATAACTAGGGCATCCATAGTTAAACCACCTCAAAAAAAGAATGTTAGGAATGGGTCAATTTTGTTGGCTAACGGTTGCTCGATTTAAGTTGTTAATTTACATTATTATTGATAATTTTCAGTAATTTGACATGATTAATTCATTAGAAATCTGTGTAAAAATTAAATGCTAGCGTCTTCTATACTCACAAAGTGATCTTGAAACCGAATTCATTACTGACTGCTTTAGGCTCAAATGAAGATCAAGTGATGGAAGTTCAAAGGCAGCAACGAGCTTACACTAGCCCCTCAAACATGCAGTATATATTGGTTTGAATTACCAATAATCTGTTTATTCTTTTACAAAAACTAATGTCAGCTTTCGGCTAATAGTTAGCTTTAGTAAAGCAGGTTCGAACGTCAGCTATAGAGAAAAATGGATTCCAATTACAAGATGCTTGAGCGGCTGTTAATCGCTCCTAGCCGCCTTTAAAAGTCATTCAAACAAGATTAAATTTTAAAACCCTGTTTTAAAATAGGCATACCCGCCGAAGGGATCTATCGCTAATTCATAATATTTAGTTCAGTTAATCTGAGCGCACCACTACGTTTATTTACTTTAGTGTCGGTTCAACGGTAAATAATGTCGATTCAGATAAACATTAATGAAGCAGGTTAAAAAACTCGCTAAATTCCTTATCAACAAAACGCCAAATACCTATTTTGATAAGGAATATAGTCATGAACATTATTACAAAAACAGTTATAGCACTGAGTTTAACAAGCCACTTTAGTGCGCATGCCATTGACCTGCGAGTCGACAACATTCGTGTATACCAAAGTAATTCGCAAAGCTTTTCTGCGCCGAGTTCGCTTTATATTGACGATGGTAAAATTGTAAACGTTGCCAAAGCGACCGACCCACTACAAAACGCCGATAAAACTATTGATGCCAACAACCAATATGCAATACCTGGTTTAATTGATTTACATGTACATTTGGGTTCATCAGGCAGTAACTTTACTGAGTTTCAGTATTTGCCGGTTAAATCGCACTTTAATTCTAATTTGTATTTAGGCGTAACTAACATTGTTGATTTGTTTTCGTTTGAGCAAACCCTAAACGAAGCCGCTCAATTAGAAGAAGCCCAACTAACCCCTAACCTTTTTTATGCAGGTACATTGTTTACCAACCCTGGCGGGCATGGCACACAGTTTGGTGGCAACGCTTACGAAATTGCCAAAAATGAAGACATAGCAGCGCTATGGAAAAAACATATAAGCACCCAAGCCCATGTAACTAAAGCGGTTATTGAAACCTTTGGCGGTGTGGGTAAATCGTTGACTGATAGCCAATTAAGCGATCTTGGTAAGCGCTCTAAAGCGGCTAATTTACCGTATTTTGTGCATGTTTCTACACTAGATGATGGCAAACGCGCTATTAAGGCCGGTGCAACGGCTTTAGCCCACGGTATTAATAGCGAAGCGATAGATGATGAGTTTATTACGCTAATGAAACAGCATAATGTAACCTACATTCCTACCCTTGCGGTGTACCACAACCATAGCGATGAAAAGCATAACCATACTATTAGCTCACAAAACGAGTTACTAAAAACCATTCCCGAAAAGCTTCAAGAGTGCTTGTTTGAAAATGTGCCTGCGCCTTCAAAATGGAAAGAACACGCATGGAGTGAACGTAAAACCGCTTATGCAAATATTCAAAAGTTACATAAAGCTAATATCACTATAGGCACCGGCTCTGATGCCGGAAACCCATACACAATCCATGGAACAGGGTTACATAACGAGTTAGATGCACTTAAAAAAGCGGGCCTAACTAATGGTGAAATAATTAATGCGGCAACGGTTAACGGCGCACAAGCGATCAATAAAGCAGATAGTATTGGTAAGCTTGCTAAAGGCTTTGAGGCAAGCTTTATACTGCTTAAGCAAAACCCACTTGATGATATAAACCATATTCACACAATCTCAGAGGTTTATAAAACAGGTATACAAGTAGACCGCCCAGCGCTTATTGCTCAAAACAAAGCCATAAAGCCACAAGGCCCCACTTGTAATGAAGTAATTAAAAGCAGCCAAGCGCAGCATGTTATTGATGATTTTACCGGTGATACACCATGGCAAGCCTTAAGCGACTCGGTAATGGGTGGTCAGTCTGTGGCAACGCTTACCACGCATAAAAATAGCTTAACTATAGATACAACCATTACAAAGCCAACAAGCTTTGGCGCGTGGGCAGGCGCTGAAATAAAATTTACATCACCGGCTGATGCTTCAGCATTTAAAGGTGTGCGCTTAACGTATAAAGGGTCTACCACGCCTTTTGCTTTGTCTGTTTATCATAGTGATGTAAAAGATTGGGATCACTTTAGTGTACTTTTAAAGCCGCGCGATGAATGGACCACGCTTGATATTCCCTTCACTACACTTAAACAATTTGGTTTTGGTAGCCCAGTTACGTGGTCGGCAACAGAATTAACTGGGGTTAACTTAATGTGGCGTAAAATGCCAGGCGCAAGCATTGAGTCATTAAAAAACACACTACAAATCAAAGAGCTAACTTACTTTTAAATGAGTAGCAGTCAAAACACAAAATCATTTGGGTTTTGACTGTTTTTTGTTATGGTTTAATCACTTACAAAAAGAAGCACATACTATGCTCAAACATCCATTTTATAAATACAGCTTTTTTACTCTACTTATTGTAGATATTGCTTATGCCCTTGGGCTAATAATCGCGAACTCCGCCCCCTTTACTACTGGTAGTGCACTCGCTGCATCTGTGTGGTTCGTAACTTTTTACTGGGTTCCTGTTTGGAGTGCGGCAGCAGTTATTTTTTACCTTCGCAATAAACACATTAACAAAATAGCATTTGAATGGTTAATTGCAGTTGTATTTATGGCACTTGGTAATGTGCTTACCGATATATTACTCACACAGCTTTTTGATGGGCATAAATCGATGGGAGTATTTGTTGTATTTAACGGCTTACTTTGGGGATCGTGTATTTACTTTACCAGTATTTTTATTGAAAACAAAAAACGCGCAACAGCCGAAAAACACGCACTTAAACAAGCCCAACTTGCTACATTACGATATCAGCTAAATCCTCATTTTATGTTTAATAGCTTAAATACAATTTCGGCCTATATTCATACAAACCCTGATTTAGCCGATGAAGTACTGCATGAACTTGCTGATATTTTAAGGTACTCCCTTGATACCGCCGAGCAACAGCAAATACCTTTACAGCAAGAGCTTACAATAATAGAAAAATACTTAAATATTGAAAAAGCACGCTTTGGCGATAAACTTCAGGTTAATTACCATATTCCCAATAGGCTTAAAGACATATCGCTACCACCGCTACTTATTCAGCCAATTATTGAAAACGCCATTAAACACAACGCCAACCAAACTTCTCTAATACTTAATATAACCCTGAGTGAGCTTCCAAACGGCGTTAAAATACAAATTAGCGATAATGGTAAGGGTTTTTCGAGCGATGTAATAAAGCACGGGCATGGCAATGGTGTAGGGATGAAAAACATACTCAAGCGCGTCAAACAACTTGGTAAAAGTAAGGTACTACTGAGCAATAATAATGGTGCAGTGGTTACGTTGGAGCTAGCACTATGAACAGCAAAAACCAGCAACATACTATTACTAAAATGCGCGTATTATTTGCCGATGACGAGCTTCCCGCTCGCGAAAAATTAAGCCATCAATTAAGTTTAATGGAGCATGTTGAATTGGTGGCTATGGCTACAAATGGCAAAGAGGCTATTACATTAATCAATGAGCTGACCCCTGATGTGGTATTACTTGATATTCAAATGCCTGAAATTAACGGCCTTGAGCTTATTGATTTACTTAACTACCAGCCCATTATTATTTACACAACCGCGTACGATCAATTTGCTATTGAAGCATTCGAGCACGCCTCAACTGACTACTTACTCAAACCTTTTCCTATTGCTAGGCTAAAAAAAGCTCTCGCCAAAGCGCAGCAGCAACTAGAGCAACAACGTGCACATACCCTAGTCAATCACGAACCCAACGAGCAAACGTTTACATTAACCAAAAACACTATAAATAAGCTCATTAGTAAAAGTGGTGAGCGCATATTTTTACTCTCCCCTAGTAATATTAAATTTATTAAATCGGAGCAGGGCAATAGTTTGGCGTGGAATGGCGATACATTTCATCATTTAAGCGATACACTTGATCAGCTTGAGCATGCTTTAGCAGCACATAACTTTGTACGAATCCACCGCAGTTATTTGGTTAATATTGACCACATTAAAGAAATACAGCGCTGGTTTAATGGCAAACTTATGGTGATTGTAAATGACGATATTAAATCTGAACTAAGCACCAGCAGAGCCGGCGCAGATAAGTTAAAGCAATTGCTGCATATTTAACTTATCCAATATGCTACTGGTCGTTACTCGAATACACACTTAAAATAGGGAATTTATAATCGGCAAACGATACAGTTACCGATTGTGTTTCGTTGCCTTTAAAACCGAGTTTAAATTCCATTGGCATAAATCGGCTGCCGTCAGCAAAAAGTGCAAGTAAGTGCTCCTCGCCTAATTCTCGATTGCCTGACGATAAGTTAGTAAGTGTTATAACAGCCCAGCGTTCGCCCTCTTCATTGCTCATTAATACATAATTAACGATTTTAAAATCCCCTTTTTTAGGGGTTATGTTGCTATCGTTTGCAAACGATAAGTGCATGCTATTTGGTACTGCACGGTCAACATTTAGCGCGTTGATCGAGTCGGCTTGGGTTGCCCACGAAAGCACCAATAAAATGATGACTAAGGCTTTATTCACTGTGAGTTCCTTTTTATTACCTAGTAAAATACCTAGTAAATTACCTAATAAATTACATAACAATAACTGTTTAAATTATATTCGCATTCCATACCTATTATGTAAACAAACAATCATCGTAATTTTATCCAGCGCTTTGGCTGCGCCACTACAGACTAAGCGCTCATTCAGTGTGCTTGCGCTACTTTAAGGTAATAACGAGTGATAAGAGTAAATAATTCAAAGCTAACTTAAAGTAAAAAGCGCGATTAAACAGGAGTATAAACGTATGGCAAGCACACATAAAAACTCAACAACGGATTTATCTGATCCCAGTAATAGCATTCAAGTAAGAGGGGCACGCGTTCACAACTTGAAAAATGTAGACGTTGATTTACCTCGTAACGCATTGGTTGTTTTTACAGGAATATCGGGCTCTGGAAAATCGTCGCTTGCGTTTGGAACGCTGTTTGCTGAGTCGCAGCACCGTTATCTTGATTCAGTATCGCCGTACGCCCGAAGGTTGATAGATCAAGTTGATGAGCCCGATGTTGATTCTATTGAAGGGCTACCGCCTGCCGTTGCTTTGCAGCAGCAACGCGGCGCACCGTCAGTTCGCTCATCAGTTGGCAGCATAACAACTATTTCTAACGCGCTACGCATGCTTTACTCTCGTGCTGGCGAATACCCCAAAGGGCAAGGCATACTTTACGCCGATGCGTTTTCGCCGAATACGCCACAAGGTGCGTGCCCAGAATGCTCAGGAATAGGCCGAGTGTTTGAAGTAACCGAAAAGCTACTTGTGCCAGATGATACAAAAACTATTCGCCAGCGCGCCATTGAAGCGTGGCCACCAGCATGGCAAGGTAAAAACCTAAGCCGTATACTTACCTCGCTTGGTTATGACATAGACACACCTTGGAACAAACTTTCTAAAAAAGCACGGGATTGGATTTTATTTACCGACGAAACACCTAGTGTGCCGGTATACCCAGATTACACCTATGAGCAAACACAAAATGCGATAAAAAATAACGAAGATCCAAGCTACATGGGAACTTTTTCAAGCGCTAAACGCTTTGTTTTACAGTCTTTTGCTACTACCCAAAGCCCGCGTACTAAAAAGCGCGTATCACAGTTTATGCAAATATCGCAGTGCCCTACTTGCCAAGGTAAAAAATTAAAACAAGCATCGTTAAGTGTTAAATTTGCAGGGCTTGATATTGGCGAGCTATCTCAACTTACATTAAACGAGCTTGCTAAAAAACTAAGTAACGCCGCCAATACCAAAGTAAATAAAAATACAAAAAATCCAGAGCAAGCCATTGTTACGCAGCGCATTGCCAGCGATATACTCACCCGTATTGAAGCACTAACCATGCTTGGTTTAGGATACTTGTCGCTTGAGCGTACAACGCCAACGCTCTCACCCGGAGAGCTACAACGGTTGCGACTTGCCACACAAATTCGCTCTAAATTATTTGGGGTAGTTTACGTGTTAGATGAACCTTCAGCGGGTTTACACCCTGCAGACACTCAAGCACTTTTAAAAGCGCTTGATGAGCTAATAGCGGCTGGCAATTCTGTATTTGTTGTTGAACACGATGTTAGCGTTGTTAAACATGCCGATTGGATTGTTGATGTAGGCCCTGATGCAGGTGTCCATGGTGGCAACATTATTTACAGCGGCCCTGTTGAAGGGTTAAGAAAAATAAAAAATTCGCACACCGGTCGCCACCTTTTTGCTAAAGACGCCAGTCAAAAATCTACTCAAAATAGCGCGCAAAAAAAGGAGCAAAGGCAGCCAAAAGCGTGGTTAAAATTGGCAGATATTGAGCGTAACAATCTTAAAAAACTCAATGCAGAATTTCCACTAGGTGTTATGACAACCGTTACTGGTGTTTCGGGCTCTGGTAAATCAAGTTTAGTAAGCCAAGCGTTAGTAGAACTTGTTTACGAAGCACTTGGGCAAAAAATAATAACGGAAGCGCCAACCGACGAAGCCGACTTACTCGAACAAGAGCTGCAAACACACACCAGCGGAAAAATCATTGAAGGTATAAATAATATAAGCCGCCTGATTACCGTAAATCAAAAAGCGATTGGCCGTACCCCTCGTTCAAACTTAGCTACCTATACGGGTTTATTTGATCATGTGCGTAAACTATTTGCTTCTACCCAAAAAGCGAAAGAGCGCCGTTACGATGCCGGTCGCTTTTCGTTTAATGTTGCTAAAGGTCGCTGTAAAAACTGTGAGGGCGTTGGCTTTGTGAGTATAGAGCTACTGTTTTTACCTAGTGTTTATTCACCTTGCCAAGTGTGTCATGGCAAACGTTATAACGAGCAAACACTTGAGGTTACATATCGTGATAAAAACATCAGCGATATCCTCAATTTAACGGTTGAATCGGCGCATACCTTTTTTGAAAATGAACCTGCAATACTAAGAGCACTCGATGCACTTATGCAAGTAGGTCTTGGGTATTTGCGTTTAGGACAACCTGCAACTGAGCTTTCGGGCGGTGAAGCCCAGCGTATTAAATTAGCAACCGAGCTGCAACGTGCACAGCGCGGCAACACTCTTTATATTCTTGATGAGCCAACTACAGGCCTGCATCCATCGGATGTATCAATGTTAATGTCGCAGTTAAATAAATTAGTAGATGCTGGCAATACCGTCATTATGGTTGAACACGATATGCAAGTAGCCCGTAATAGTGACTGGGTAATTGATGTAGGACCCGGTGCTGGCGAAGAAGGCGGCTTAATTGTAGCGCAAGGGAAACCTACAGAGGTAGCCCAATCTAAAATAAGCCGAACAGCACCTTTTTTGAATCGTGCAATTTAAAGAGCAGGTAAACACTAAATAACAAAAAAGAGCCAATGGCTCTTTTTTGTTATTAGCTTTTTAAAAAGCGTTCTATTTTAGGTTTTACCGTAACCGACATTATCAGCATTATAGTTAAACCTATTGGTAATGCGGCTAATAACCCTTCAGCCCATCCAGTTACAAATACACGCATATCTGCATAGCCAATATTATTAGTAGCGGTAACAAACGCCATAACCGACTCCATGATCAGCGCCATAAAAACACTAATCACTAAATTACGTTTTAGCTCGCTACTACTAGGCAATAACTTATTAACTAGCTTATGCATTAAGGTCATCATTACAAAACCAACAGGCGCCATAACCAATACTGCACTTATAAATGAGGTAAACCAATCTGCATAAAAATGCTCTGTAACACCCACATTCACATAAGTCATAATGCCAGTTAGAGTACCGCCAATTAAGGTAATAATACTTACCATAACCAGTATTTTATAAATTACAGGTGTTTTTTTAGGCTCAACCATTACTGGGTTTGCTGATACGGGTGTACTCATTTTTGGGCATGCCTTAAGCGTTAAATAGATGACAAAATCAACTATAACAAATTAATTGACAATATCAACCACTTTTTGAGCTAACCAAAAATAAGCCAAATTCCAACTAACCCCATTAAGCTACCAGCAATACGGTTCATCCATTTAATATTATCACCACGGCTTAAAAATAAACGTAAGCTTTTACCGCCTGTTGCGTAAGCTAACATACTTAAAAACTCGGTGGTCATTATAACACCAAGCAATACTAAAAGCTGAGGGGCTACAGCATGCTCAACACTTATAAAGGGTGGCAGTAGTGAAATCATAAACGCCCACCCTTTAGGGTTAGCAATTGCGGTTACAAAACCTTGCGTAAATAACGACTTCCTACTTACGTCACTTGGTTTTGAGGTATCGACCGACATTTTTCCTTTGGCTCGCCACATGTTAACGCCAATATAAATTAAGTACGCACCGCCTACCCACTTTAAAATAGCGAACGCATCTGGGTAATTTAGCATTACGCTTGCAACGCCTAATACCGCAGCTATAGCAACACTTGCTACACCTAACAGCTCACCTATCATCATCCATAATGTGCGGCGCACGCCAATGCTCATACCGAGTGTCATGGCAAGGGTCATACACATACCTGGCGTTATCGACACAAAAAAGAAGGTAGGAATAAAAACCGCAAGTGCTGCTACATCAATCATTAATTTACTCTCATATTAAAAGCAAAAACGCGGCTATAAGTAGCCGCGCTGTTGCTTACTCATTTTTATTACTATTGCCCAGCACTTACCACGGGGTCAGTAATAACCTCTACTGGCTCTGCTGTATCATTTAACAAATACTTATCTAACCACTGTTCTTGTTCCCACAACACATGTAATAAGCTTTTACGCGCACGGTAACCATGTGCTTCATAAGGGAGCATTACTAAGCGAGCGTCTTTACCTAAGCCTTTAAGCGCTGCGTACATGCGCTCACTTTGCATAGGGAAAGTGCCCGAATTAGGATCTTCTTGGCCGTGGATCATTAGCATTGGCTCGTTAATTTTTTCAGCATGGAAAAACGGCGACATATTAGCGTACACACTTTGTGCTTGCCAAAAATCACGCTCTTCTCCTTGAAAACCAAACGGCGTTAATGTGCGGTTATACGCACCACTGCGGGCAATACCTGTTTTAAATAAATCACTATGAGCCAATAAGTTAGCAACCATAAATGCACCGTATGAGTGCCCTGCTATGGCAATTTTGTTTTTATCGGCAATGCCTTTTTTAACTAATACATCAACAGCTGCTTGCGCACTTGATACTAACTGCTTTCTAAAGTTATCGTTTGGCTCGCTGCCATCAATACCCACTATTGGCATTTTAGGGTCGTCAAACACGGCAATCCCTTTAGCAAGGTAAGGCATTGGGCCCCAATAACCAATGTAGGTAAACGCATAAGGCGATTCGCGAACTTGCGATGCTACGGCTTTATCTTTGTATTCAAGTGGGTAAGCCCACATAAGTACAGGTAACGGGCCTTGTGTTTTATCGTACCCTGGTGGTAAATAAAGCGTACCCGAAAGCTCAACACCGTCGTCGCGTTTATAACGTAATTGCTCTTTAGTTACCCCTTTAAATGCAGGATACGGATGCTCAAATGTCGTTAATTGCGTTAGCGTGTCGTTATCTAA
This sequence comes from Pseudoalteromonas sp. SR45-1, assembly GCF_014163655.1. Classification (NCBI taxonomy): domain Bacteria; kingdom Pseudomonadati; phylum Pseudomonadota; class Gammaproteobacteria; order Alteromonadales; family Pseudoalteromonadaceae; genus Pseudoalteromonas; species Pseudoalteromonas sp. SR45-1. Next base: position 44,056 of record NZ_JACJDR010000004.1, read on the forward strand.
ATCACGTATAAAAAAGTTAGGTTGCTCAGTTTTAGATTCGCGAATAGTAATAAAGCGCTCACCTTCGTCATCAAGTAGTGAACGAACACGCTCATAGTATGGCGCTTGTGATTGCCATAAACGCTTGCTGCTATTTGTTTTAACATCGTACCTATCTAAAAACGGCACATTACCTTGCTCTGAAGCACCATTACCGCGCAGGTAAATATAACGCCCGCCTACAATTTTAATTACGTTTGCGCCTAAATCATTGCGCTCGTAAATTGCATTACCTGGGTCTTTGTACGCATCGTTGTAACTACGCTCTGAAAATAGCACGCGGTTTCTGTCGGCATTTCGTGGTTGCACTATGTAAGTACGTACTTGGCGATCGCTAAAGCGCCAGTCTGTCAGCATTGCTACGTTTTCGTTGCCCCACTCCATTCCCGCATAACGGCGCTCTACTTTGGCAAATAATTTGGGCTCGCGTTTAAATGGTGCACGTAAGCTGTAAACATAATCATGATGCTCAACGTCGGTTTTCATGTCGCCGCCATCTTGCGCCTCGGCCCAAATAACTTCAGCGCCTTGATCGGCTCGCCATTCAAAATCACGGCGGCCAGTGCGTACACTGTCGTAACCTTGTGGAATATTATCGGCAAGTGGCTGTTTTGCCAGCTCTGCTAATGCATAGCCGCGCATGCCCCATATTTGCCACGTGCTTGCAAAGCGGCTGTAAGGCACTTGATACGAAAACGGCTCATTAATACCGGCAACTAAAATATTGGTAGAATCAGGTGATACCGAAAACGATTTAAATAAAGAAGGGCTACCTATTGCTTGAGTATTGCCATCAAGCGTTATGTAAGCCAATTGCCCTTGGCCGTAAAACTTAAACTGTGATTCATCAAACGGGCTGGTTAATAAATTTTGGTAAGTACGTGCTGGCGCTTTTTCGCCAGTACTTTGTTGAATAACAGGCACTACATTTTGGCTGTTATTTTCAAGCCTTGGTTTACCAAAATTAACAGCAAGATTTGCAACAATGGCGCTGCTATCTGGCAGCCATTTATATGGCGATGCAGTTAGTACCGAATTTAACGCAGCACTAGTTAACTCTTTTGCTTGTTTGGTTTCAACGCTGTAAAGCCATAAGTTGGCTTGGGTTGGTTGCTCAACAACAAAGGCTAAATATTTACTATTAGATGACCATTTAGGTGAGCGGATAATGCCATTAGGTAAGTTATTAATACTAATAACCGACCCGCTTTGAACATGCTTTAGCTCCACAGCACTAAATTTGGCACTCACACGAGAGCGCGAAAAATTAGCGGGGTTTAGCTTAATACCAGCAAGCTTAAGCTCTTCTTTTGCAAGTTCATCAAGGGTTACTACACGTTTGCGCTCAAAAAGCGCTAGCCACTGGCCATCGCTCGATAAGTAACTAGTGGGTGCTAACTTAGCGTCAACCAATGCTGCAAGTTCGGGTGATGGGGTTTGATAGCCCTGCTCGGCGTAACTTGTTGGCACCAATGCCGCACAACAAATAAAGGCAACTAACAGCCTAAAAGCGCTCATGTTTTTATCCTTTTGTTATTTTTTACTCTTATAGGCGTATATAAACACGTTTTGCTTTGTTCATAAAGTATTAAGGTAAGTTAAACACCTCTAAAAGATGACTTAATAGTGCTGATTAAGCTAAACTACAGCGCTATTTATTCACCACTGCGGTACTTAAAATACAATGCATAACAAAGCCAAATCAGTCACCATTTTTGATGTTGCAGAGCGTGCTGGTGTATCAAAATCAACCGTATCGTTGGTGCTTACCCAAAGCGATAAAGTGGGCAATAAAAGTAAACAAAAAATACTCAAAGCGATAGATGAGCTAGGGTACGTTTATAATCGTGATGCCGCTGCTATGCGCTCAAAACGATCTAACTTAGTGGCCATAGTAATAAATGATTTAACTAACCCAGCTATGGCACACCTTGCTACCAGCTTAGAACTTTTGTTAAACGACAATGGCTTACAAGCCATGATTGTAAGCAGTAATAATAGCCTTGAGCTACAAGCAAACGCAGTTAAAAACTTAAAAGAATACAACGCGGCTGCATTTATTATTTGCCCCGTTGCTAATACTTGCCCCAAATGGCTTGATGCGCTCAGCGCGCAACACAAAGTAATTACCTTAATGAGTGAAGTGCTCTTTAGCGCAGCTCCGTGTGTATTACCCGACTATAAAAAAGCCAGCCACGTAGCCAGTATGCATATACTCGCACAAGGCGTGACAAACATAGCATTTATAGGCAGTGAACTTACTTTAAGTGATTCACAAGCACTGCAAAGTGGCTTTAATACCGCATGCGCGCAGCACAGCATTACACCATTAGCACCCATTGACTGCGCAGTAAACACAGCCTTTAGCGCTAAAAATGCATTTATGGAAGCACATAAACACAAACCCACATTAAACGCAGTGGTGTGTGCAAACGATATTATTGCTCAAGGTGTTATTGCCGCTATTAACTCATTAACTCATCACTCTATTAAAGTAGTGAGTTGCCACCACATTCCCAATAGCGCGGTTATAAATAATCACTTAACCACCGTGGCTATTAGTACAACTGATATAGCTAAGCGGTGCCTTTTAATACTCCAAGAGCTACTACAAAATACAGTCCCGCCAGTAAAAACACTGGTAAATGTAAACTTACAAATTAGAGATTCTAGCCAATGAAAAAAGTGCTGGTAATTGGCTACGTATGGCCAGAGCCAAATTCGTCTGCTGCGGGAACGCACATGATGTCGTTATTAAATGCATTTAGAGCGCAAAACTGGGACGTTGAATTTGCAACGCCCGCGCAGCGCACCGACCACATGGTAAACCTTGACGACTTTGGTATAACCAGCCAAAGCATTGCACTAAACTGCGATAGCTTTGACGAATACGTTAAAGCCTATAACCCAGATATAGTCATGTTTGACCGTTTTATGATGGAAGAACAATTTGGCTGGCGCGTCGATAAACATTGCCCAAATGCCATTAAAATATTAGATACCGAAGATTTACAATGTTTGCGTAACGCTCGTCACGAAGCGTTTAAAGGTGAGCGCGAGTTTACAACCAGCGATTTACACTCAGACATAGCAAAACGAGAAATTGCCGCTATTTTACGCTGCGACCTAAGCTTAATTATTTCAAGTTATGAAATGAGCCTGCTAAACAGCGTATTTAAAATAGAGCCAAGCTTATTACACCATTTACCATTTATGGTCGATTTAAGCTCACTGCCTACAAGTACAAAAACGTTTGAGCAGCGCCAGCACTTTATGACCATAGGTAACTTTAGACACGCACCAAACTGGGATGCTGTACTTTATTTGCAAAAAATATGGCCACTTATTCGCAAGCAACTCCCAAAAGCAGAACTACATATTTATGGCTCCTACCCACCACCAAAAGCCACGGCACTAAATAACCCTAAAACAGGGTTTTTAATAAAAGGCTGGGCCGATAATGCGTTTGATGTAATGCAAAGCGCACGCGTATGTTTAGCACCACTTCGTTTTGGTGCAGGCATTAAAGGTAAATTACTTGAAGCCATGATTATGCAAACACCCAGCGTTACCACCTATATTGGTGCAGAGGGCATGCATAACGATTTACCATGGCCTGGTAAAATAGCCAACACCGCCGACGATTTTGCCAATGCTGCTGTTGAAATGTTCACCAATCAAAGTGACTTTGAACAAGCACAGCAAGATGGCAACACGCTCCTTAATACGCTTTACGATAAAGCACAATTGAGTACGGTGTTAATTAAAAAAATCGATTCAATAAGTAGCGATTTAGAGGCTCATCGCGAAAAAAACTTTACAGGCCAAATGCTCAAACATCATACAATGCGCAGCACTCAATACATGTCGCAATGGATAGCTGAAAAAAATAAAAAATTAGATTAAAAATGACTAGACACACACCAATTAGTGTTTAAAATCGCGCCCATCAAACGTGGGCAGTTTTAGCTGTATTGTCTATATTTTTAGCTTAGTTATCGCAATATTTGGTCCAAAAAGATTTGAAAACTGCAACCTTTACAGAAAAACGCAAATTTATCGTTAAATTGGGTAAAATGCTTCACAAGTATGGTACGCCTGCTTACCGCCTAGAAGCCCACCTAATGGAAGTGGCTACATATTTAGGACTTAAATCGTCGTTTGTTATGTCGCCAACTTCGGTAACGTTTGTTATTTGGACTGATGGCCACGAAGACGAGTACACCCATGTTGCGCGTGTAGACCCTGGCGATCACGATTTAGGCTCACTTGCCGACACCGACGACCTTGTAAACCAAATGCTTGACGACAAGCTAACTTTACAAGAAGTTGACGCCCAGCTAGATGCTATCTACGACATGCCAAACCCATACAATAAACTTGTTACGGGCGTTGCGTTTGCAACTTCTGGTGGTGCGTTTGCAATGTTAATGGGTACTAGCTGGACTGATGTTATTTGGTCATCGCTTCTTACTTTAGTTGTTTATTTGTTTGTGCTTTGGTCGGGACGCTCAAAACGCGTAGCCCATATGCTTGAGCCATTGGTAGCCATAATATCGGCAATACTTGCCTGTGCAGTAAGCGTGTATATAACACCTGAAATAAACATACGCTTGGTGGTACTTTCGGCCATTATTGTATTTATACCAGGTTTAGCACTTGCGCTTGGCTTAGCAGAGCTTGCAGCGCGGCATTTAGTGTCGGGTACAGCAAGAGTCATGGACTCGTTTATGCTGTTATTTAAACTCTATTTTGGCGGTTTTATTGGCATAGGCATTGGCTTTGCACTCTTTGGGCAAGCTGACTTTGTACAACCTGAACCATTACCAAAGTGGACCGCATGGCTGGCTATATTTTTACTTTGTAGCAGCTTAATCGTTATTTTTAGAACCAAACTTAAGCACGCTGTTTGGTCTATTGCATCAGGCTTTATAGCGTATGGCACCAGTATTGGCTCGGCTATGTACCTTGATTACACGTTAGGTACGTTTGTGGGTGCTTTATCGGTAGGTATATTTAGTAACTTGTTTAACCGTGTTGCTAATGCGCCGGCTTCTATTGTGGCCATGCAAGGCTTAATTGTATTAGTACCAGGTAGCAAAACCTATATTGGCTTAAACTCACTCATTGAAGGCCAAGACTTTATATACGCAGAGCATATAGGCCAGCAAACGTTTTTAATATTTATGTCGCTTGTTGCAGGGCTAATATTTGCAAACGTAGCCCTACCGCCTAAAAAGAGTTTGTAACTGATACTGAGCACTCGCTTTACTTTAATTGAGTAAAGCGAGTAAAACATTAAACTAAAAACAACTACCAAGTAGCAATTGAGGCCAATGCTAAATGTTTTAGCTCATTACATTGCACTTGAGTCAAACTCAAAAACCCCATAGTGATTCCAACGTAAAAACAGTTCAGCGCTTTCTAAATAACCTAAACTCTGGATAATAAATCTATCTCAAGCAGCTATTTTCAGCGCTAACTGCGTTGAATTTACTTGCAATAGGCTAGATATTTGCGTATTCACTGGTGCGTAAACTGCTTTGCTGAGCTTGAATAAGCCATAAAACAGCCAGCGACAGTAAAACCGATTTCCATTTCATTATTGCTCCGTTCCCTCTATGAGTAGAGGTATTTTATGCGTGTTTTTATTAATTTAATGATAAACCATATATTATTTTCTATTTCGGTTCAATCACTTACAAACAGCAGCCTTAGCTTATTAATAATAAAAGATGATAGTGAGGATTATTACTTGGCACTTCCCTATTGAGCAAAAGTACTCAATAGGGAAGTAACTCACTTAGCGTGACCAGTTAGTTTTGGCAAGCTCTACAATCTCGTTTCCTTTGCCGTTTATCAGCGCTTTCATCATGTAAACACTAAAGCCTTTTGCTTGCTCTAATTTAATTTGCGGCGGCATTGAAAGCTCTTGTTTTGCGGTATCGACTTCTAAAACAACAGGTCCTGAGTGGTTCATCATCTCATTCATTGCCGATGGTAATTTTTCAGGGTCGTCCACATGAATCCCTTTTAAGCCACAGGCCTCTGCAATTTTAGCAAAACTTGGGTTTTCTAAATCGGTATCGCTTGATAAAAACCCACTGGCTTTCATTTCCATAGCCACAAAACTAAGTGAGTGATTATTATAAACAACAATCTTTATTGGTAAATTAAGCTGCTTAAGTGAGATTAAATCGCCCATTAACATCGAAAAGCCACCATCACCACACATTGCAATGACTTGGCGGTCTCTATCTACAGATTGAACCCCCATTGCCTGCGACATGGCATTTGCCATAGAGCCATGATTAAACGATCCAATTAAGCGGCGCTTTCCATTCATTGACAAATAACGCGCAGCCCACACTGTTGGCGTACCTACATCACAAGTAAAAACAGCATCGTCAGCCGCTTGCTCGTTGAGTAAACGCGTTAGGTATTGCGGGTGAATTAAATTTTGCGAGGTTTTGCCACTGGCTAGTTCATCGAGATCTTGTCGAGACTCTTTGTAGTGTTCAACACTCTTTTCTAAGTGCGAACTGCTCCGTTCACCTTTAATATAATCAAGCAGAGTGGTCACTGAATTTTTTGTATCCCCTAACACGCCAGAGTCAATTTGTACGTGTCGCCCGAGTGACGCGGCCTGATTATCGATTTGCAATATGGTGGTATTTTCGGGATAAAATGCACGATAAGGAAAACTAGTACCAATCATAAGTAACGTATCGGCTTCTTGCATTGCATGATACCCCGACGCAAAACCAATAAATCCGGTCATGCCAACATCGTAAGGGTTATCGTACTCAATAAATTCTTTACCACGCATAGCATGCACTATCGGTGCTTGTAATTTTTCGGCTAGCGCAACAATTTCGTCGTGGGCATCCTTACAACCAGCGCCGCATAACAAGGTTACTTTTTTACTTTTATTAAGATGAGTCGCCATTGCTTCAATATCAGATAAAGCGGGGGTATAAGTTGCTGGTTTTGGCACGTTCCATTTTGGCTTAATAGCTTTAGGCATATCTTTTAATGCAATGTCGCCAGGTAGCACAAGTACACTAACGCCTTTGTTTAATATTGCTTGTCGCATTGCGGTTTCTAGCAGGTACGGCATTTGCTCAGGGCTCGACACCATTTCACAATACACACTGCATTCTTTAAATAATTCTTGCGGATGGGTTTCTTGAAAATAACTACTACCAATTTCAGATGAAGGAATATGTGCGGCAATTGCTAATACTGGTACATTATTTCGCTGACAATCAAATAAGCCATTAATTAAATGAAGATTACCTGGCCCGCAAGAACCCGCACATACCGCAAGCTCGCCTGATAAATGCGCTTCGCCACCGGCTGCAAATGCGGCAACTTCTTCATGTCGCGTTCCTAGCCATTCAATTGTTCCCATTTTTCGCAGACTTTCACTAATGCCGTTAAGTGAATCGCCAGTTACTCCCCAAATACGTTTTACGCCCGCTTGTTCGAGGGTTTTAGTGATAAAACTTGCGATATTTTGACTCATAATATAGAACTCCTAAATATTCAGTTATTCTGTAAATTGATTTCTCGTCTCTGATCTATCAGGTAAGTCATCGTTTCGAAATGCGCTCAATTATTGAGAATCGATAAGCTTAAATATTTTGATAATGATAGATATATTACTACTGAGACTTTACTAACAAACGATACTCCTAGGTTTGCTACGCCTCATACTGATACATAAAACATGAATGTCCGCTTTAAAATGTTTATGAATATGCGGGTGCGAGATTTTTAGTGGCTTAACTATGAATATGTTATTATGCGCTCAATTATTTTACTGAATGCTTTTCTCATACTTCTATGTCAAATTCTGCTTCTTGCTTTACATTATTTTCTCAAAATATTGATGCTCTCGCGCTTCCTGAAAAGTTTACTTTCCCTTTTTATTACGAGCCGCAACCATTAGCTGTAGCAGCCACTAAACAATTACAGCAACAACTTGAAACGTTAGCGCATTTAAAAGCAGAAAATGCAGGTAAAATGTTTGGGGTTTTAGTGGTGCAAAATGCTAAGCAACAATTAGGCTTTTTAAGCGCTTATTCGGGGCAAATTGAAGGTGATAAAGGCAATATTAGCTTTGTGCCGCCTGTTTCTAGCATGCAGCTGCAAGACGATAGCTATTTGGCTCAAAGTAAAATAATTAACGATATTAATGCTCAAATTGAGCAATTAGAAAATAGCGAACAACTGCATGAAGTTAATAGCAAACTTGATGATGCAACACAGAGCTACCAGCAAGCGCTATTAGCTCAACAGGCAGTAATGCAAGCCGGTCGTCAGCAACGAAAAACACAACGTACCGAAGGTGAATTAGAGCTTAGCGAAAGTGATTTTGAGCAGTTAAAAAATAAGCTTGCAGGGCAAAGCATCGTAGAAAAAAAGCAACTGCTGGCACTTAAAGCCTATTGGCAAAATATAATCGAGTCACTGCAGCAAACACACATCAATATTTCTGATGAAATTGCTCATTTAAAAAAGCGCCGTAAAACGCTTTCTAAAAGCTTACAAAAAAAGTTATTTGCTCAGTACCAGTTTTTAAATGCAAATGGTGAAACTACAGACTTAAATGCCATATTCGCAGCATTACCTGAGCACACTCCTCCTTCGGGTGCTGGCGATTGTGCAGCGCCTAAATTATTACAATACGCCTATAAACATGACTTAAAGCCACTTGCTATGGCTGAGTTTTGGTGGGGAGCAGCACCTAAATCAGCAATTAGGCAGCATAAAAACTACTACCCTTCTTGTTACAGTAAATGCCAACCAATACTTGGGCACATGCTAAAGGGTTTAGAAGTTGAAGATAACCCGCTACTTATTAACCCAGCTCAGGGTAAAGATTTAAGTATTGTTTATAAAGATGACGACTTACTTGTGGTAAATAAGCCCGCTGAGTTTTTATCAGTGCCTGGCGTTAATATTGATGACTCAGTTTATATGCGCATAAAAACGCAGTTTCCAGAGGCATCAGGGCCACTAATTGTACACAGATTAGATATGTCGACTTCTGGGTTATTGATGATTGCACTTAATAAACGCGTGCACAAAGCACTGCAAAAGCAGTTTATTGAACGCACCATAGATAAACGTTATGTAGCATTAGTTAATGGTAACGTAGCTGAGGATAGCGGAGTAATTGATTTGCCCTTAGTGCTCGACTTTGATGATAAACCGCGCCAAATGGTGTGTTACACACACGGTAAGCCATCACTTACTACCTGGCAGGTTTTAGAGCGTAACAACAATATTACCCGATTACAGTTATACCCTAAAACAGGGCGAACTCATCAATTAAGAGTGCATTGTGCGCACAGCTTAGGTTTAAACATGCCAATTATAGGCGACACACATTACGGGCAAAAAGCCGAACGATTACATTTACATGCAGAATACTTAGCATTTACTCACCCAATTACGCTTAAACGATTAGAGTTTGAAGTAGCCGCAGATTTTTAATAAGACACTTGGCTATAACAGCTATATTATTCAATGTGTTGGTTTTTATTAATTTAATTGATATTGTTTGTGGTCTTTTTCTTCAATGATGAGTATAAAAAACTGTTCAAACCCAAGTTTATTAAGCACTGTGAATAAGTATTTCAATAATAAAAATAAATCAGCAAAGGATTAACATGGCTAACAATACACAAATAAAGATTTTAGGTAATACTTTATGGGCAAAGTATATTGTTCTCCTTTTATTTTTACTTTTTAGTAAACTTGCCTCTGCTAACGGCGTTTCATTAAATGCAACTTCACATGCGCTAGACTTTGACACGACTCAAACTCTCATCAATAACATAAAACTAAATGAATTAGACTATCTTCAAAATGAAGACAAACTCACTCAAGCGTTTAAAATAAGCAAAGATCAAAATTGGGAAAAGCTTCATCTAGAAGCGGCCGCTTTGTATGCGGAGTTACTTTTTAGACAAGAAAAATACGCAGCATTAAATACTCACTTATCCTATTACTTAAAGAACAAAGAGTTACCAAACCAAAAAAGTGTGTATTTATTATTTCTCGAATCACAACTCAAGTCTCTAGCGAGGGATGCAAACCCAGCTCCAGCACACACGCTAGCCACAAAATTAGAAGAGAGCTTGCAGCAGCATTCATCTAAAGAAAAAATTATTATTTTACGAGCACTTGCTTACTATTACACCGATACAGATGCATTGAAAAAGACCCTAAATGTTGCACTAGAGGGGTTAGAATTAGCATTAAAAGATGACGATTCAGCATCTCAAGGATACTTTTTTAGAAAAATAGCCGATGCATACAATTATCTAAACGAAAAAGACAAAGCCGTATATTATGCAAAAAAAGCGGTTGCGGCATATGAGCAAACACAAGATGGGCTTTTTACCTCAAAAGCATATTGGAGTTTAGGCAATGTATTGCTGGAGATTAAAAAACCTAAAAATGCCTTAATATACCTAGACAAAGCATTGCTCTATTTCAAAAAAGTTAATATGCAAAAAGGCTTAACCTTTGCTCAGTACTCAATTGCTAGCATTGAGTACTTACAAGCCAACTACGATAAAGCTTTAACTTTAACTAAAGAGAACATTGAGCTTGCTCGTTCTGCAGGTGTTTATGATATGCAACTCGCATCGCTCATTTTGTTAGCTGACATATATATAAAACTAGATTTACTTGATCAAGCAAATGAAGCAAACGATGAGGTGTTTTTAAAATTAGATAAATTCAGCCGCAGTATTTATAAAGCCGATTTTTTAAGTAAACGCTATGAGCTAAAACGACGCCTTAACCACACTGACGAGGCTTTTGAAGCAATTGAACAAAAGCTCCTTTATACAAAAAAACACTACGAAGCAACAAGCGAAAATAATATAAAAACACTACAGATACAGTTTGAAGTAAAAGAAAAAGAAGAAAAAATACAGCAACTAGAGTACGCAAAAGATATTAGTGAGCTACAAGCTAAAGAAGAATATCATCAAAAAATAATTTGGCGACTTAGCGCTGCTATTGCGTTTATTTTAGTGATTGCTTCGTTATTTTTATTTTATCGACAAGCTCGACAACGTCAAAAGTATCACGATATTTCATTAACAGATTACCTAACAAATTGCCCTAATCGCAGAGGAATAATGCGCGCAGCAGAAGCAAAACTTGGTGAAGGTAAAATGACTATAGCAATTGTTGACTTAGACTACTTTAAAAAAGTTAACGACCATTTTGGTCACGATGTTGGCGATTTAGTTCTTATTGCCTTTGCAAAAGCTGCAAGAGAAACACTCTGTGATGATCATCAGTTTGGCCGTTACGGCGGCGAAGAATGGTTATTTGCACTAAATACGGCTGATGAACGAATAATTCGCGATATATTTAACCGACTCGCCATTAGCTTCGCCGAGCATTGCAGTAATATAGAAGACTTTCCTACAGATATAAAAATTACTTTTAGTGCAGGAGCCTCTGTAAGTAGCCCTTTAAAAAGCACACTAGATATTCTTATTAAGCATGCAGATAAATTACTTTATAAAGCAAAAGAAAACGGAAGAAACCAAGTCGTGGTTGATTAAATAAACACAGCTAAAAGTATTGGCTCATTTACTTGACTAAAGTTCGTCTAAAACCATTTGCTTAATTTTATGTGCTTTTACAAAATGATCTAATTTATGGGTGTGTATCCACCAAGTAGCAGCCTCCATAAGTAGCTCTGGGTCGTCGTTTTTATTAGCAAAAAATGCATAAAAAGAAAGCCCTACATTTTCTCCTTTAACTGCTATTTTTTTATCGCATACGGTAATTATTTTTGCTCTTAGTTCTTCCCTCATACATACCTTATTTAGTTATATTTTTACTGTATATGTACTATTGAAATACACCATTTAAAAAGCTAACGATTAGCTGCAAAAGGCTTCTATCAACCAAGCCATGATTCTCAAGCTCTTTATTAGGCGTATTTACTTTTGCAGCTTTGCATTCATTATCTAATGTTTCATTTTTACGTGTATCGGTTTCGTATGCAATATCTGCTTGTTCCATACATTTTGCCGAGCCTACGTAAGGCTGTGCCGCACAAGCGCTTAATAATAAAAAAAGTGGAATTACTATCAATAATTGCTTCATAACTAATCCTATTTTTACGCAACTTATTTAATTTACAGCTGCAAGTTAGCCTATTTACTTTCTACCACCATTACAAAAAATTCAAAAAAGAACGTACCGATGGCATCAAAAAAAGAGTCATTTTTATCATCCTTTTTAATTTGTGCGCTAATGCATTGATTATAAACTTCTGAGCTTGTTTGAGCGCCATTTCGATCAACCATTTCAGCCTCTTCAATGCATAAGTTAGGGTCAGAACGCGGGGTTGTACTACAGGCACTTAGTAAAGCGCACAGCAATAATGCGGCGATGGGGCTTTTTATGTTCATCCTTAAACTATCCTATTCAGTTAACGTGCTACCTGCATTTATACCGATTGGTATTATATGTGGGAGTAATACATATAGGTTGTACCTAAATAATGTTGCTACTTTATCACTGCAATAAAATAAACAACCAGTAAATATTTGTAAGGTTCTGTAGGGATTTATACTCCCTTTATAATTGAACTATGTAAAATCCTGAAATTATTGCATTCATATCACTGTAAAATTTACAGTGATATGAGCATAAAAATAAAAAATAAAAATAAAAGCAATAAAATACATCAACTTAATATTTGGCATTTAGTTTGCACATTAGTGATATAAGCAAATAAATTGTAAAAGGACTAGTTATGAATATTTTTGAAGCACTACGTCATGACCATGACAAACAACGAGAATTGGTAGATGCGCTTATTCAAACACACGGCGACACAGAGCAGCGCCACACGCTAATGGATGAGCTAAAAACAGAATTAGAAAATCACGCAAAATTTGAAGAACGTTACTTTTATAACCCACTTATGTTTGATGACTTAACTCATGAAAAAGCGCGCCACAGCGTAGCTGAACATCACGAAATTGATGAATTAATTGAACAACTTGAAGATACCGAAATGAGCTCGTCTGCATGGTTAGTTGCAGCTAAAAAGCTACACCATTTGGTACATCATCATTTAAGTGAAGAAGAACACGAAGTGTTTCAATTAGCGGGTAAAGCACTTACCGAAGGGCAAAAAGAGAGCCTTGCTGAGCAATACAACGACGCAATGCATTAGTTGTAAACACGCAAACCGACTTCCACACACTCCCTGTGTACTTATTGGTTATAAGCCTTATGGCTTATAACCAATTTTTTTTGCATGTACTTTATTACTTTACAGTAAATTTCACGTCTTGGTCGCGTAATAAGTAAAGTGCAAAACACGCAGCCCACATTGGCCATGCAGTAAAGAATAATAAGTTATTAAAGCCATCTATGTACTGGTTGTAAGAAGAAAGCGTAGATAAGCCATGCATTACAAAAATGATACCGTACGTTATACGCTTTTTAATACCTGCTAAAAATGCTAAAACAAGCACTAACTGCACCGCACCAATAATGTAAGCCACTATATCTGTAGAGCCACTAATACCGTAAAAATGTTCAAAAATACGTGCGCTATGCCCAGGATTAACAAACTTATCGAATGTCCACATAACCATTACAATAAACACGCCTAAACGCAAAGATAAAAGTGACCACTGCAAACGGTTTTGCACATCAGAATTCATTGAACCTGTCATAAAATTTCCTTAAATGAATATTAATAAACGTAGAAGTAACCTAGACCGTATAAGTTATTTTTTATTTCAAAAATTTTTAATTAAATTCATTAGTTAAGCCATGCAGTACTAAAAGTGAAGCTTATTTAAGTAATTTAAAAATGCTGCATAAAAGTTAACTCTTTTAAAATGTTAGCAGGTTGAAAGTAGTCTATAATTAAAAATTCTATTAAAAGCATATATTTACATTCAGTCTAGTACAATCGCTGTATTAATATTTTATCAACTAATAAAACAATACTACTTAATTACCATCTTTATAATGCATCTGTTTTGTTATGTTCTAAAAAACAAAAAGAATCAAAATTTTACTGAAAGTTATTTTTAATCCTTTCGGTCTTTATCGCCAACAACATTTTAACCGTAGAGAGAAAACGTTTGAAACACGCATATTTAGCACTTTCCCTAGCCACCATATTAAATACACCACTTAATGCTTTTGCAGCCGAAGAATCAAAAACAGCAAAAGAAGGCGCAATTGAGCGTATTGAGGTGGCAGGCCAAGTTATTAAATCTCAAGGTCTTTCGGTTAAAAATGCCACTGTAGACGGCCCTTTTGGCGACAACTTAGCTCTACGAGATATAGCCCGTTCAGTAACACCAATTTCAAGCGAGTTAATAGAACAACTCAATATTACGACTTTACAAGACGTACTTGCAGTCAGCCCTAATACCTATTCAGCCAGTGGTTTTGGGGCACCAAGTTTACCTACTATTCGTGGGCAACTAGGTGAGCTTTTCCAAGATGGTACACGCCGCCAAGCAGGTAATAATGGCTTTGGCGTGCCGTTATCGTTCAACTCTATAGAACAAATAGATGTAGTAAAAGGCGCGCCACCGGTATTATTTGGTTCAAGCCAACGCAACGGTGGTTTTGTAAACTTACATTCTAAAAAAGCATCAACTGACGACAGTAAAGGCAAAGCAACGGTATCGGCAGGACGATGGGATCAGTACAGCGTTTTAGTTGATTACAGTGCACCTATAGTAAAAGACAAAGTAGGTTTTAGAGTAAGCGCTGAACACATTGATAACGGCAGTTACTACGACTTTTCGGGCACGAAAAGCGACAGCCTATTTGCAGCACTTAGGGTGTTACCTGATGACAAGAGCAGCTGGGATATTAACTTTGAGTTATACCAAGTTGAATTTACCGATAACGCAGGTATTAACCGCCCTACTCAAGCGCTAATAGATAATGGCCTTTATATTACCGGCCAAGGCGTGCAAGTAAATGGCAGTACAGTTCCAGCGGCAGGTTCTATTGTTTCACCTACTGGGCAAGTAAAAATAGACCGTAGTACAGTACTTACCGACCCTGACAATCAAAACGAAGCCACTACTTATTTACTACACAGTATTTATAAGCGTGAACTTTCAAACAACGCATCAATAAAAAACATTACGTATTTTCAGCACTTACAACGCGAAGAAATTGCACAAAATAGCTTTGTTGAAATTATAGATGGTGCCGATACCGCGCAGAACCGTACCGAACTGACTTACCAATGGAGCAACGAACAGCAAACAATTTTTGCTTTTGATGTGCGTTACAACCGCGTGCTAGGCTACAGCCAATTTACAACAGAAGCCGACCTACCTATTGATTTAACTGGCCCAATTTCAAATCGCCGCATTCCTTTAACTGATTCACAACAAGCGCGTTTAATTGAAATTAGCCCAGGTGTATTTGTATCCCCTGGTGGTCAGTACGATATTAATAACGATGGCAGCGGCGACTTTAACTTATCAGACACTACCGATTCGCGCTCATGGCAAACGGGTTTTGCTATTCAGCAAGATTCAGATTGGACAGATAAGTTTCATACAAGTGTTGGCTACCGCATTGATTTTTATGACGTAGACGCGCACGACCCAATAGCACCAGAGGGTGAAATTGCAGCGAGCGATAGCATTAACGATAAGCTACATTCGGGGCAAGTAAGCTTTAATTACCGATTAAATGGTGATTACACCACTTATGGTGCAGCAAGTTACAACGAAGCCACATCAAATAGCATGGCTGGCGGCACGTCTCTTGGTGGTGACAACACGATTAGCGCGCAAAACTTTTCAACCGAAAATACCTTAGTTGAATTCGGTTTAAAATACGCACCAACCGACAGTGATTGGTACGCCGATGGTGCAGTGTTTAGCCAACGTCGTAGTTTACGTAATCGCGATGGTAGTAATACCGGCATTCGTACTACCGGCTTTGAAAGCCAAGTATTCTATGATGCTTACCCTTATTGGTTAAGTGCCGGCTACAGCTATATTGACGCTCGCTACGATAATTCTGCAAGTAGCCAAGATTCAGCGCAAGTAGCAGATGCATTTGACAACTCACGTCCAGATATTATTGCAGGTACCAGTGTTGGCGCACCTAGCTTTACCGCGTTTGCACCTTCAAACCGCCAAGTTCAGGGCATCCCTGAGCAATCTTTCAGCTTTAACGGAAATTATTCAATTAATTCGAAATGGCAAACGGGTTTTTCAGGTCTATATACAAAGAGTTACCCATTAGACTTTTTGGCGACAGTAAAAATTCGTGATCAGTACACCCTAAACGTAAATACTAGCTATGCTTTTACGCCTAATACCAAGTTACGATTAGATGTGAACAACGTGACGAATCAAAAAAACTGGCGCCCAGTATTTGAAGGCGGTTACTTTGGTGCAACTTTAGCTTTTCCTGAGTTGCCAATTAACGCCAAGTTAACCCTTACGCATAGTTTTTAAGAGAGAGAACATGATTAAAAAAATATTTCTATTATTGATTGCAGCGGCCGCCGTCGGCCTGTTCTTTCATTTTGACTTACACCAACTACTTACGCTTGATGGCTTAAAAGGATCGATGGATCAGTTTAACCAATACAAAGAGCAGTCACCGTTACTCGTTATTGGTGGGTTCTTTTTACTATACGTAGTAGTTACTGCTCTCTCTTTACCAGGCGCCGCTATTTTAACACTTGCCGCAGGTGCATTGTTTGGCTTAGTTGAAGGCTTATTGGTTGCATCTTTTGCCTCAACTATTGGCGCAACACTTGCCTTTTTAGTATCGCGTTACTTACTACGTGACACTATTAAACAACGTTTTCCTGAGCGATTAGCCGCCATTGATGCAGGCGTTGAAAAAGAAGGTGGATTTTACTTATTTACGCTTAGATTAGTGCCGGTGTTTCCGTTCTTTTTAATCAACTTACTAATGGGTGTTACTTCAATAAAGTCTTGGACTTACTACTGGGTAAGCCAAGCAGGTATGCTCGCCGGTACATTTGTATTTGTTAACGCAGGTACACAACTGGCGCAAATAGAAAGCTTATCTGGAATTTTATCATTCAACTTAATCTTATCATTCGCTTTATTGGGTATATTCCCATTCATTGCAAAAGGAATCTTAAACGTGTTTAAAAAGCGTCGCGTATACAAAAACTACACTAAGCCTAAAAAATTCGACCGTAACATGATTGTTATTGGCGCAGGCGCAGGTGGTTTGGTAACAAGTTATATAGCCGCAGCTGTTAAAGCAAAAGTAACCCTTATTGAAGCGGGCGAAATGGGCGGTGACTGTTTAAACTATGGTTGTGTTCCAAGTAAAGCAGTCATTAAAAGCGCTAAAATTGCAGAGCAAATTCGCCATGGTGAAAACTACGGCCTAGAAAACGCAACACCGCAGTTTTCGTTCAAAAAAGTAATGGCACGTGTACACAAAGTAATTGCAGATGTAGCACCACACGACAGTGTTGAGCGCTACACCGACTTAGGCGTAGATGTTGTAAAAGGTTACGGTAAATTAATCGACCCGTGGACTGTAGAAATTAAACTTAACGACGGTGGCACGCAAACACTCACCGCTCGTACTATTGTGATTGCAACTGGCGCACGCCCATTTGTACCGCCACTACCTGGTATTGAAGAAACAGGCTATGTAACAAGCGATACATTGTGGAATAAATTTGCAGAGCTGGATGAGGCACCTAAAAAATTGGTAGTACTAGGTGGCGGTCCAATTGGTAGCGAATTAGCACAAAGCTTTGCACGCTTAGGTTCAAGTGTTACGCAAATTGAAATGAGCGAACGCATCATGATCAAAGAAGACCTTGAAGTGTCTACTTTTGCTCACGAAGCGTTAACCGAAAGTGGCGTTAATATTTTAACATCGCACCAAGCACTTCGCTGTGAAACGCGCGATGGTAAAAAATATATTGTTGTTAAGCATGACGACAAAGAAATAGATATTGAATATGACGAGCTATTATGTGCCGTTGGTAGAAGTGCGCGCCTTAAAGGTTATGGCCTTGAAGAGCTGGGCATAGAAACAAACCGTACTGTTGTAACTAACGAATACTTGGAAACGCTATACCCAAATATTTTTGCAGCAGGCGATATTGTAGGTCCATACCAGTTTACACATGTGGCAGCCCACCAGGGTTGGTATGCAGCGGTAAATGGCTTATTTGGTAACCTTAAAAAGTTTAAAGTAGATTACCGTGTTATTCCGTGGACTACGTTTATTGACCCAGAAGTTGCACGTGTTGGCTTAAACGAGCAAGACGCAAAAGACAAAGGCATAGATTACGAAATTACTCGCTTTGAATTTGAAGAGCTAGACCGCGCAATTACCGACAGCGCTACAAAAGGCTTTATTAAAGTGATTACACCCAAAGGCAAAGACAAAATACTCGGTGTTACCGTGGTGTCTGAACACGCTGGCGATTTGATTGCTGAGTTTGTACTGGCAATGAAACACGGCTTAGGCCTTAATAAAATACTCGGTACTATACACAGCTACCCTACTTGGGCTGAAGGTAACAAATACGCAGCAGGCGAGTGGAAACGCGCTCATGCACCTGAAAAAGTGCTTAACATGCTTGAAAAATACCATACTTGGCGTCGAGGTTAATTATGTTTAAAACACCTCTAAAAGCATTACTACTTGGTTCGGCTTTAGTTGTAACATCGTTTACAACGTCATTTTCGGCCCAAGCCCAAAATATGCACGATAGCTGGAATGCATTGTTAAATAAGCATGTTGTCGCTATTAACCATAATCACAGTACTGAGGTTGATTACGCTGCCATAAAACGTGAGCATGCACAGCTAAAAACGTATTTAGATTCGTTAACAGCTGTAACGCAAAGCGAATTTGACGCATGGGAAAAGCCTAAGCAACTCGCTTTTTTAATCAATGCTTATAATGCGTGGACTGTTGAACTTATATTGACAAAGTACCCAGATCTTAAATCAATTAAAGACTTAGGGAGCTTTTTTAGCTCACCATGGAGTAAAGAGTTTGTGCCATTACTTGGCAAAACTCGCAGCCTTGATGATATAGAGCATGGTTTAATACGTGGCAGCGGTAAATACAACGACCCACGTATTCACTTTGCAGTAAATTGCGCGAGTATTGGTTGCCCAGCGCTTCGAGAAGAGGCCTATACAGCCACTGATTTAGAGAGCCAATTGCAAGAGCAAACAGTGCGCTTTTTATCAGATATGACACGCAATATGGCTCAAGAAAATACGCTAAGCGTGTCTTCAATATTTAAATGGTACGGCGATGACTTTGAAAAAGGCTTTAGAGGTGCAAACACGCTACAGCAGTTTTTCTTGCAGTACAGCGATGCGCTTAAACTGATACCCGCTCAGCAAAAAGCACTTGAAAATGATGACATGAAAGTTAAATTTTTAGACTACAACTGGGATTTAAATGTTCGCCATTAAGTTTTGGCAAACACTGGCGCGATACAGCTTTTGCTGTGTCGCGTTTTGCGTTTGTACAATCGCAAATTTAGCTGCTTTTTCGAGCATTGCGTTTGCTAATACCGTTATTAACTCAAATAATAAAAGTAATTTAGTAATAAACACACAACAGGGATCTCGCTGGCAACAAGCTCAAGCACTTGGTAGCAATCAAGATGTGTACTTTTATGCATGGGGTGGCGACGCGCAAATAAATGCTTATATTCAATGGGCAGCGCAGCAAGTTAAAACTAAGTACAACATTAACCTGGTACATGTAAAATTAAGTGACACCAGCGAAGCAGTAAGCCGTGTACTTGCCGAAAAATCAGCAAATAATAACAACCAAGGCAGCGTAGATTTAATGTGGATCAACGGAGCTAACTTTGCCACCATGAGTGAACACTCTCTGCTTTTAAAGCAATGGGCGAATAAACTCCCCTACTTTGCATTAACCGATCCGGCTAATAACCCTGCTGTAACATTTGATTTTGGTTTACCTACCAATGGGATGGAGGCGCCATGGGGGCAAGCGTCACTTACGTTTTATTACGACAGCATTGCAATAAATGGTAAGGCAAACAATAAATTGCCGACGACATTAAACGAATTATTAAACTGGAGCGCACAAAACCCTGGCCGCTTTAGTTACCCAAAGCCGCCTGACTTTTTAGGTATGAGCTTTTTAAAATACGCCTTAGTTGTGCTGCATAAGCACAGCAGCGAAAACATTAAAGCGCAGCTAAACCAACCAGCTACAACTAAAAATACGGCGCAAGTGTTAAATCCACTGTGGGACTTTTTAGATAAACTACACCCAACTCTTTGGCGTGCTGGCACTCATTTTATGCAAAGTGGTGCTCAAATGCGCCGCTTAGTAGACGATACAGAGCTGAGTTTAGCCTTTACTTTTTCAGCACCTGAAGTACCGGCAGCTGTAAAACGCTATGATTTACCAAACAGCATTCGCAGTTACGCAATGAGTGATGGCAGTTTAAGTAATACCCATTTTGTGGCAATCCCTTACAATGCAAGCCACCAGCAAAGTGCGCAATTAGTGGCTAATTTTTTAATGAGCCCTGAGGCGCAAGCTGAAAAACAAAAAGCGCATATATGGGGCGATAAAAGCGTACTTATTCAATCAACGTTAACGCCTGATCAGCAAGCCTTATTTAAAACAGCTAAACCACATCCAAGTGCACTGCCTTTAAACAGTATTAAACGCACATTGAGCGAACCTCATCCAAGCTGGGTAAACGCCATTATGCAAGGTTGGCAAACCCGTTATGGAGTAAGCCAATGAGCGTTATTTCAAAAAGTGTACCTATTAATACCAAAGCAACAACGCAGTGCAGCACCGATATGTTTACGCGCATTGTAAAATTTAGCCCGCGATTTTTACTCGCTTTACTTATACTACCCGTACTTGGTGGCTTAATTAGCGTATTGCTGCCTGCCTTTGGTTATGCGCCCGTACTTGAGCAAACAACGTTTAGCTTGCAAGGTTTTAATGCCCTTTGGCAAACACCCGGCCTTACCCAAATGGTTACCTTAAGCGTTGCAACGGGCTTAATAAGTACTCTGCTTGCATTTATCATTACCTTAATGATTTTAGCTGCGTTTTTTAATAGCCCGTGGCTTAACCAAATTCAGCGTTTATTGAGCCCTATATTAGTTATACCTCATGCCGCCGCGGCTATTGCGGTAGGGTTTTTAATTGCCCCTTCAGGTATGATTTCACGCTTAGCGTCGCCTTGGTTAAGCGGCTGGGAACTTGCGCCAAACGGCATGTTTCCGCATGATTCATTCGGTATTAGTATTATTTTAGGCTTAACACTAAAAGAGCTTCCCTTTTTATTATTAATGGCACTGGGCGTACTTGCTCAACCTGAGCTTGGCAAAAAATTACGCCAACAACATAAGGTTGCGCTTAACTTGGGTTATTGCCCAATGACCGCCTTTTTTAAAGTAATACTGCCAAGTCTTTATCCGCTGCTGCGTTTGCCCCTTTTAGCCGTGCTTGCCTATGCAAGTGCCAGTGTAGAAATGCCACTCATTTTAGGCCCAAATACACCACCCACGTTGGCCGTTGCAATAATGCATTGGTTTAATGATGTTGATTTAAACCTGCGTATTAAAGCCTCAGCAGGTGCTTTATTACAACTGGCTGTTACAGGCGGTTTGTTAGCCCTTTGGCTTGGCTCAGAAAAGGCCGTAAAAGTGCTATTTAGCGACTCACTCACTAATGGAGTGCGCGAATACGGCGGATTTTATTGGCAAAAAATAACGGTCGTACTTACCACATTAGTAATTAGCTTTATACTGTTGTCGCTTATTGGTTTAGTTATGTGGTCGGTTGCAGGCTTTTGGCGCTTTCCAGATGCAATGCCTGAGCAATTTACACTACTGCATTTTGAAAGTGCGCTAATGCAAATGAGCAGCCCGCTTTTTAATACCCTAGCAATCGGTTTAGTAACCACATTATTTGCCATTATTCTTACTTTATTGTGCTTAGAATCAGAGCAATTGAGCGACAAACCGATTTCTCGTTTTACCAGTTTAATTATTTACTTACCGTTATTAGTACCCAGTATTGCCTTTTTGTTTGGGCTAGTATGGATACAACAATTGGTAAATAACCAAGCCGCATTTTTTAATGTGGTACTTACGCATTTACTGTTTGTGTTGCCTTATGTGTTTTTGTCACTTGCGAGCAGTTATAGGCGCTTAGATCCTCGTTTTGCTCATGTTGCAGCAAGCCTAGGCGCAGCGCCATGCAAGGTGTTTTTTAAAGTAAAACTACCTCAGTTGTTTGCCCCTATTTTAATTGCAGCCGCACTGGGCTTAGCAATTAGTTTTGGACAATACCTCCCCACGCTTTTAGCTGGTGGCGGGCGCATAACCACAATAACAACCGAAGCCGTTACGCTTGCCAATGGCGCAAGCAGACGCACCAGTGCCGTGTACGCTATTATGCAAATGGCGTTGCCGCTTATTGGATTTATACTGGCATGGGGTTTACCTAAATATTTTTTCAAAAGTGCACGTATTTAAAAGTGCACATATTTAAAGCACCCATGTTTAACACTATCAGGGTTAAGGTTTTTTAATGCAGTCATCGTTACAGATTAAAAATTGTCAGCTTTATCGCCAAAATGAGCTGTTACTTAGTTTAAACGAGCAAGTTAATGGCGGTGAAATTCTGACTATTATGGGCCCATCAGGCAGTGGTAAATCAAGCTTATTGAATTGGCTTACGGGTACTTTACCAAGTAGCTTTAAGGCCAATGGAGAGGTGTGGCTTAATGGTCAAAATATCGATAACACCCCTCCACACTTGCGCCATATTGGAGTGCTTTATCAAGACGCTTTATTGTTTTCCCATTTAACTGTTGCTGGTAACATTGCCTTTGCAATGCCAAAAGGCAATAAAAAACAACGCCTTGAAAAAATAGAACACGCACTTGAGCAAGTAGGTCTTAAAGATATGGGCAATCGTCACCCCGATAACTTATCGGGCGGGCAGCAAGCCCGTGTTGCATTATTACGTATGCTGCTGAGCGAACCTAAAGCCATTTTACTCGACGAACCCTTTAGCAAACTCGACACCCAACTGCGTGTTGATACACGCGAACTCGTGTTTAGCCAAATACGCGATCATAAGCTACCTGCAATTATGGTAACTCATGACCATAGCGACGCCGACGCTGCAAATGGCAAACTCATTACTTTAAGTAGCGCACTTTAAATACATAGCTTTAAACGCATAAGGCAATAAACATGCTAGACAAATTTATCACCCCTGTCATTAAGCCTCTTTTAACACCTGTGGTTATGCTTATGCATAAACGCGGCATAACCGCCGATCAGCTAACCGTAGTTGGCTTTTTAGTTGGCTTATTAGCCGTGCCATTACTGGCGTTTGAAATGTGGTACGGCGCATTAGTGGCCATTGCTTTAAATCGAATTTTAGATGGACTTGATGGCGCATTAGCACGTTATGCAAACCAAAGCTCAAGCGCGGGTGGCTTTTTAGATATCACACTCGACTTTTTATTTTACGCGGCTATTCCGCTTGGCTTTATTTTGGCAAACCCTGAGCAAAACGCGATAGCGGGATCGTTATTACTTGCCACTTTTATTGGTACGGGCTCAAGCTTTTTAGCTTTTGCGATTGCCGCCGAAAAATTTAAACTCGAAAAACCGCAATTTAAATACAAAAGCTTTTACTACTTAAACGGTTTAACCGAAGGCACTGAAACAATAGCGCTATTTATTGCATTTTGTATTTGGCCGCAGCACTTTGCTGTTATGGCGAGCATTTTTGCTATTGCATGTGGCATAACTATTTTTACCCGTATACATGGCGGTTATCACACGCTTAAGCAACAAGAAGCCGATGCTAACAAAGCAGCTGAAAACGTGCCTAACAGTGCAAATTCTGAGGTAATAGATGACTAATGAAGTATGGTGGCGACTCGGCTGCTTTTTTAGCATTTTAATTATAATGATGCTGCTTGAAGCGCAAAAACCAGCGCGTAAATCACCAATAAAAAGCAGTACACGTTGGTTTGCTAATTTTGGATTAGTGTTTGCTTCATCAGTTATTGCGCGCTTAGTGGTCCCTATTGGGTTAACCGCTGTTGCACTTTACAATCAAGAGCACGGCATTGGCTTATTTAATCAAATAGCCCTACCAAGCAGTTTAATTATTATATTGAGCATACTTTTACTCGATATATTAATTTATTGGCAGCATAGATTATTTCATCAAGTGCCTATTTTATGGCGCTTGCACCGTGTACACCACGCCGATGCACATGTTGATACAAGTACGGGCTTGCGCTTTCACCCTATCGAAATTGTGCTGAGCATACTTATAAAACTCATTGCAGTAACAGCTCTTGGCGTACCTGCCATTGCGGTACTTATATTTGAAATAGCACTTAATGGTTTAGCATTATTTAATCATGCAAATATACGCCTACCTAATGCCATTGAAGAACCACTGCGTTTAATACTAATGACGCAAATTTTGCATCGAATTCACCATAGCCAAGTGGTTAGTGAAACCAACTCAAACTATGGTTTCAGTGTAATTTGGTGGGATAAATTATTTGGTAGCTATAAAGATAAAGCAAAAAAAGCCGACGCAGATATAAATATTGGCTTAAAAGAATACCCAAGCCAAAAGCAAAATGCGTCCCTTTTGAGGTTACTTA
This sequence comes from Pseudoalteromonas sp. SR45-1, assembly GCF_014163655.1. Lineage (NCBI taxonomy): Bacteria > Pseudomonadati > Pseudomonadota > Gammaproteobacteria > Alteromonadales > Pseudoalteromonadaceae > Pseudoalteromonas > Pseudoalteromonas sp. SR45-1. The sequence continues at coordinate 68,837 of NZ_JACJDR010000004.1, forward strand.
CAATGCCTTTTAAAAACAAGTAAAAACAAGTAAAAACAAGCATATTTTATCTCTTACAATACCAATCCACTTAAAATTGCTTTTATGTAGATTGGTATAAACAAAATACTCCTTAAATACTATAAATATACCTGTAACTAACCTTTTAATTGTTAAGTCCTTTCCTACTTTTTTGACGTAAAAAATATTCCGCTCACGCTCCCATCAAAAAACACAAACAACATAACTAATTGTATAAATTGCAATTTATATACAATCTAAAATTGGTAAACTGGTCTTACCGTAAACTAATTGTAAATAAAATAAACAAATATGTTGACCATTTGCGTACTCCACAATATCATTTGTAAGCGCTTACAAAACACAATCTAAAATGTAAGCGCTTACAGCATGAAAAACAAAGCTCAAAAAACAATTAATCTGACAATAATCTGTTGAAACCGGGGTTCAGTTATGAACATTGAAACAACGCACATTACACGTTTACTTGCCGCTATCTCTTTAGTTACGTTAGCTGGCTGTGGTGGTGACTCTGCCACTAAATCAAATTTTGAAAATGTAGATGCCTCTGAGCCAGTATCAGATTGGCAAATGGTTTGGAGCGACGAGTTTGAAGGCTCAGCCATTGATACAAACAAATGGAACTATGAATTAAACTGCGATGGCGGTGGTAACAACGAGAAACAGTGTTACACCGACAGTGAGCAAAATGCATTTATTGCAGACGGTGTGTTAAACATTGTTGCCCTACCCGCTGAAGAAGGTGCAGAAAAACCTTACACTTCAGCGCGCTTAAATACGCGTTACAACGCCGACTTTACATATGGTCGCTTTGAAGTGCGCGCCAAACTTCCATCAGGACAAGGTAGCTGGCCAGCATTTTGGATGCTGCCAACTGATGAAGTTTACGGCACTTGGCCTCGTTCTGGCGAAATAGATGTTTTAGAATCAGTAAACCTTAAAACACCAGATGAAGATGGCGGTATAGAGTCTAGTATCCACGGCACACTTCATTACGGACGTGCGTGGCCAGATAACAGCTACACAGGGCAAGAATACAAATTCCCTGAAGATACTAATCCAGCAGATGATTTCCACACGTATGCTGTTGAATGGCAAGAAGGTGAAATTCGCTGGTACGTAGACGGTTACCTTTATGCAACTCAGCGTCAATCAGAAGTTCGTACTAATGCAAGTGGTGAGGCTGTAGGCCTAAAACATCGTGGTTGGTTTGCAGAATACTTTGAACAAGGTTCTGGCGAACTTACAACGCATTGGGATAGCGCACCATTTGATAAAGACTTTCACTTATTGCTAAACCTAGCAGTAGGCGGTGACTGGCCTGAAAACGTAAATGATTTAGGTGTAGACGCTAGCGCATTTGAAAACGGCCAAACCTTTGCTATTGATTACGTACGTGTTTATCAATGTGCATCAAACCCTGAAACAGGTAAAGGCTGTGAAACTATTCGCCCAGGTTACAATAGCTTAGACGATGCTTTGCTTGAAGGCGATGCACCAATTCCTAGCCCACCTTCGACAGGCATTGCAACACCACTAACTATTTTTGGTGAATCATTTAATCCAAATTGGCCTGCATGGGATTGTTGTGGTGGTTCTACTCCCGCTATTGTTGCAGATGAAACCCAAGGTGATGTAGTTGAATTTGTAGTAGGTGCAGAACCCACTGTAATGGGCTTTATTAGCCGTGAAATTTTTATTACTGACGAAGCAGGAAAAGCCAGCCCGTTTGATGCATCTCCAATGTTGGATGAAGGTTACGTTCGCTTTAAAATGAAAGTAACAAATGCACCAGGCACAGCTGATGCAGCTTGGCTTGTAAAACTTGAAAGTAATGAAGGTTCTAGCGCAGTAGAAATGCCGATTACAGACAGTGTTGAAGGCGTAAGCCCTGTTGTTGGCCAATGGCAAACTTATACATTTTTACTAAAAGATTTAGATGCTGCAGATTTAGATATCAGTGCAATTGATGTGATCATGGTGTTTCCAACATGGGGCGCAGGTGAAGGCGCTGTTTATTTAATTGACGATGTTGAGATTACTCAAGATAACTTAGGCGTATCACCTGAACTTACTATTTTTACTGATGAGCAAAATCTAGCATGGCCAATGTGGGATTGTTGTGGTGGCTCAACCCCTGTTGAAGCTATGGATGATGAAGAACATGGTCTAACTGCAGAGTTTAGCATTGGTGCAGAGCCTACTGTGATGGGCTTTAATAGCCGCACATCGTCAGGTGGCGCAGGCGAATCGTTTGACGCTAGTAGCATTTTAGATGAAGGCGTTATTCAATTTGATTTAAAAGTAACCTCTACTCCTAGCGACCCAGCTACACCGTGGTTGTTTAAAGTTGAGTCAAATGGCGGCGACTCTGCAGTAGAGCTTGAGTTAACGGCAAGTGTTGAAGGCGTAGCGCCAGTTACTGGCGAGTGGCAAACATATACATTTAAATTGTCTGATCTTGCAGCTGCTGGCTTAGATGTAAGTACTATAGATGTACTGATGATTTTCCCAGCGTGGGGTGCAGGTGAAGGCTCTGTTTACCGTGTAGATAACGTTAAGATTTATAATCCAAATGCAGCGCCAGCTGCAACGGGTGAGCTTACTGTATTTAAAGATGCAGCTGCCGATCAGTGGAGTATTTGGGATTGTTGTGGTGGCTCTACACCAACAACAGAAACCGATGATGAAGCGCATGGCGCAGTAGCGCAATTTAGCATTGGTTCTACTGCTACAGTAATGGGCTTTATAGCTGATGAAGACGTATCGTTTGATGCCTCTGCAATACTTGAAAATGGTGTAGTTCAATTTGATATGAAAGTTGTATCAGCCCCTTCAGATATTGACGCTCAATGGCTATTTAAAATTGAATCAATTGGTACATCGAGTGCCGTAGAGCTTGCTTTATCTAGCAGTGTTGAAGGCCAAGTACCTGTAACGGGCGAATGGCAAACATACACCTTCCCTCTTCAGCAATTATTTGATGCCGGCTTAGACATTAGTGCATTAAACGTAATTATGGTTTTTCCTAGCTGGGACATGGGCGATGGCGCGCTTTACCGTATAGACAACGTGATTATTGCAAATCCATAAAACACACACCAATAGGCGCTTAGCGCCTATTGCTACACAACAACATTTTATAAAGCAGAGCTATTATGAACACATTCAATTTTAAAAAGAGCCAACTTGCGGCTGCTGTGTCTCTCATCATTGCTGCGAGCACATTAAACACAGCTATTGCGGCAGAAGCAGAAACAAGCGTTTCATCTGATGTAGAAGTTATTGAAGTAAAAGGTATTCGTGGTTCACTTATTCGTTCTATGGATATGAAACGCGACTCTTCAGGTATTGTAGATGCCATTTCGTCTGAAGAAATGGGTAAATTCCCAGATACCAACTTAGCAGAATCATTACAACGTATTACCGGTGTATCGGTTAGTCGCGCAAACGGTGAAGGTAGCCAAATTACAGTACGTGGTTTTGGTCCAGAGTTTAACTTGATTACCTTAAATGGCCGCCAAATGCCGGGCACAGGTTATACACGCTCGTATAATCTTGAAAACGTTGCCTCTGAGGGCGTAAGTGCCCTTGAAGTTTTTAAAACAGCACGTGCAGACGTGCCAAGCGGTGGCTTAGGTGCAACAGTTAATATTTCTACTGCGCGCCCTTTTCAAAAGCCGGGTCAAAACTTTTCAGCAACCGTTAAAGCAAATCACGACTCGTCAAACGAAGCTGGTGATGACGTAACACCAGAGTTTTCTACTGTTTACAGCAATACTTTTGTAGATGACACTTTTGGCTTTGGTTTTTCGTTTTCGCACCAAGAGCGTGACTTTCAAAAACAAAGTGCCAATATTCAAGGCTGGCAGGCAAACGTAGACTTACCTGAATTAGATAGCAGCAACGTCGTTGATAACCGCACAGACCCTGCAGGTAACTACTACTTCCCTAAAGACATGAATTACTCTATTGAAGATGTAGAACGTGAACGTACAAACGGACAAGTTACCTTTCAATACGCACCGGTAGATGGCTTTGTAGCAACACTTGATTACACTGCAAGTAAAGCAGTTACAGGTTCTCAGAGCATTGGTTGGGGTATTTGGAACGACTTTGGTAGCAATATTAATGGCTACGAGCTTGATGAAAATGGTACGGCTGTTTATGCTGATATTAGCGGTAACGATGCCTCGTTTACAGCCAACAAAGGCACTACAGAAGTAAAAGCACGCTCACTTGGTTTAAACCTAGATTGGGAAATTAGCGACACGTGGCACGTAGAGCTTGATTACCACGACTCTAAAAACGAAACTGATAACGGCGCCGACAATGGGCTGGGAAGTGCCGGCCAAGTAATTTTAGGTTCTGATCAGCTAGCTAATAAAATTTATGATTACCGCACAGGCGAAGTACCCAGTGCACAAGTTAATTGGTTAAATGGCACAAGTGAATTAACGCCTGGCGAAATTGATTCAAACTTTAGTCAATTTACTCACTCACCGGGTGAGTCAAACATTGAACAATTACAGCTACATACAACATGGTATAACGAAAGTTATGACATTGGTTTAGTTAAAGTTAAATTTGGCGCATCACGTACAGAACAAAACACCGGTGGTTACACCGCGTGGAGTGGTTTAGTAGGTGGTCCAGGCTTTAACCCATCGTATACAGAAATATTCCCAGACGGCATGTTTACCCGTCACGATACATCGGGCCTTTTAGATCAATTTGAAGGGGGCGGCAGTGACTTACAACCTGGTTACTACTATACCTACGATTTTGACGAAGCTGTTGCGCGCCAAATTGCTTACTTAACAGCTGATGTGACAGGCGGCGATGCATACGCCGCAAATGCATATATGGATGGTATTGACAGCGAAAGCTACGTAGAAGAAATCACTAATAGCTTTTATGTTCAATCAAGCTGGGAATTTGACGTAAGTAACTACTACGTAAAAGTAAATGCAGGCCTACGCTATGAGCAAACAGATGTAACCAGTACTGTGCGCCAACGCGTTGAAGATCAAGTTAATTGGATCAGCGCTTCTGAGTGGATCATGCAATACGCTGCTGGCGGCGATGATAACTTCTTAGAGCAACAAGGTGATTACGATGTTTTACTGCCTTCAATCGACGTAAGTGTTGATTTAACTGAAGACGTAGTAGCCCGCGTATCTTGGGGTAAAACAATGTCGCGTGCACCTCTAGGTAATTTAGCCGGTGGCCGCAGCTTAACAGGCAGCCCAAAACCGGGTTCTCGTACAGGTAGCCAAGGTAATACAAACTTATTGCCGTTTGAATCAACAAACCTTGATTTATCACTTGAGTATTACTACGCAGAAGGCAGCTACGCATCTGTTGGTTACTTTAAAAAAGACGTTGATAACTTTATTCAAACCACCATTACGCAAACTACTATTGATGGCTTGCACGATATTTTAAACGGCCCTCGTTACTTACAAGCCGTAAGCGATATTGAATCACGTGGTGAGCAAGCAACAACCGACGCTATTTTTGCACAAATGATTGCCAGCGGTTACGGCAATGCAAATGGCGTTATTGAACCAAACAGCGACGATCCGCTAATTACATGGAATATTAGCCAACCGCAAAACACCGACAGTAAATCGGTAGATGGTTTTGAAGTTGCAGTACAGCACTTAATTGGTGAAACCGGTTTTGGTGTTGGTGTTAACGCAACATTTGTAGATGGCGACGTTGAATTTGATAGCGAAAGCCTTGATCAACAAGCACCGCTTACAGGCTTAAGTGACTCAGCTAACTTCCAAGGCTTTTACGAAAAAGACGGCCTATCAGTTAAAATTACTTATGCATGGCGCGACTCGTACCTAATTGGTGTTGGCCAAGCGCAAGGTTCAGCTGATGCGCCTCCGCAATATGCTAAAGCGTATGGCCAATGGGATATGAGCGTTAACTACGATGTAAACGAAAACGTAACGGTATTTTTTGATGGCATAAACTTAAATAATGCAACCGAAGAAGGTTACGGACGTTACGAAGAGCAGTTCTTATTTGCTAATCAATACGGTCCTCGTTACTCAATCGGTGCTCGTTACACGTTCTAACTAAATTTCCTTTAGTAAAAAATGCAAAAAACCGCTCACTGAGCGGTTTTTTATTGTCTAAAGTCATAATTTTTTAATAAATGGTACCAATCTGTTTATATATGGGGTCTATTTAACGTTAAGAAAATTACGCTATAACTAGGCAAAAATTTTTGTACCTAGGGTCTGTTGATCTTTGCGGATTAAAATTTGTTCAAACTAGGGGCTATTTAATCGCGGCGCGAGGTTTGTAACCTAGTGGGCTAAGTAAAAACCGAGCAACAAAGAGTAAATAGCCCCTAGAAAGAACCCTTTGGGCAGCGCCTGTTTGGCATTAATGCTACGTTATCGCCCATTTATGGGGAATAACCACACTACATAGGCTCTGCCTTGCCTAAATACCAAACAGACTGCTGCAAATTTAACCTTGAAAGATCAACAGACCCTAGTTGTTCTAAATAAAAATTTCAGCGACGTTATAGTGCAATTTAATTCACTAAATTGCTCAAAGATTCATACCGGTTGGTATGATTACATATACATACCGCCCGATACCTCAAGTCGTTGGCCTGTCATCCAACGGTTTTCGTCCGCTAATAAGTTAGCAATCATAGGCCCTATATCGTCTGTTACACCAACTCTGCCCATTGCCGTTTGTGATGTAATAAACGCATTTACTTCATCGTTATCACGAACGACGCCATTACCAAAGTCGGTTTCAATTGCACCAGGGGCTACAACATTTACCGCAATATTTTTAGGTGCAAGTTCTTGAGCTAAATACCTTGTCATTACTTCTATTGCACCTTTGGTCATTGCATAAGTAATATGACCGGGTAATGAAAAACGCGTTAAACCACTTGATAAATTAATAATACGACCACCGTTTTTTATAAAGGGCAACAATGTTTGGGTAACAAAAAATACCCCCCTTAAGTTAATATTTATTAACGTATCAAAAGTTGATTCACTTGTGTCTGCAAAACTGCTAGTTAGCCCCACCCCTGCATTATTAATTAAGTAATCAAACTCACTTTGTTGCCAATGAGTCTGCAGGACATTTTGTAGTTGTTGTGCAAAATCCTCAAAGCCGAGCATATCACTTACATCTAATTGCAATGCAACCGCTTTAGAGCCTAGCTCCTGTACTTGCTTTACAACCTCTTTTGCTTCTTTTTCATGACGACGGTAAGTAAAGATGCAATCGATATTTTGCTTTGCAAGGCAAAGCACCGTGCTTTTACCAAGCCCACGATTACCACCGGTGATCACTGCAATTCGTTTGTTCATTGTTATATCCTGTTGAAAATAAAAGCGGGGAGTTAAATAACTTCCAAGCCAGTATATTTTTTCAAGCAACAAAGATAAACAGGCTGAAAAGAGTTACACTGTTCAAAATAAACGAACAATAAACAGTGTTATGAAAGACCTAAACGCAATACGTATTTTTATTAAAGTAGCGCAACTCAGTAGTTTTTCTAAAGCAGCAACAAGCTTAAATCTTCCTAAGTCAAGTGTATCGCAAGCAGTAACCATGCTTGAAAGTACATTAAATACGCGTTTATTACACCGTACTACACGCACTGTAAATATGACTTCAGACGGTGAGCTATTTTATCAACGTGCACTAGGAATTATCAGCGACGCTGACGATTTAAAAAATTTATTTGTAAGTGAGGATAAAGGTTTAACAGGCCGAATACATGTAGATATGCCACAAGCTGTTAGTCGAGATACCATCATTCCAAACTTAAGTTCGTTTTTAAAAATGCACCCAAATCTTGAAATAGAACTTGGCAGCTCCGATAGACGAGTAGATGTCATTAAAGAAGGATTTGATTGCGTAGTAAGAGTGGGCGAACTTACCGACTCATCGTTAATTGCACGACGTTTGGGCAGCTTTAAAGTTTTAAATTGCGTAAGCCGTTATTATGTAAAAAATCATGGTTTACCTAAAACTCTTAACGATTTAAAAAATCATTACATTGTTCGCTACAGTCAAACACTTGGTATCCCTGATCCGGGTTTCGAATATTTAGATAGCAATAATCAATTGCAATCAATAACGATGAAAAGCCAGCTTACTGTTAACTCCTCAGAGGCATATTTAAGCGCAGTACTGAGTGGTTTCGGGCTTATTCAATCACCTATTCACGGTATAAGTAAATACCTTGAATCTGGCGAACTTATACAGGTTTTGCCTCAATACGCGATGCCCGACCTACCAATCAATATTTTGTACCCAAATAGGATCCACCTACCCAAGCGCGTAAGTGCATTTATGCTTTGGCTTGAAGAACAATTGAGCGTCTTTACAAAGTAATAATCTGTGCGTTATTCATTTTGCGCTAAAGCATCGTTACTTAGCCACGATAGTTGGCAGCAAGAAGTAAAGGAAAACCCCATAATAGCATCATCAGAACATTAGCATTTAAGTGGATACGAATACTGTTTAGGTGTTTAAAAACACATACGCCCTACGATAAATCAACTTACTTAACTGTATTGAAAAGCAAGGGTTCACCACTATTAAAATTTGCGGTGGAAAGTGAGTTTTAGTGCTTGCTGTCCACCTCAAGGCATGTCCTTATATGAACCTTAAACTAAGCTTTTTCCCAGTACATTGTCCTTAAACATGCTAACAACTATTTTGACTGTCCTTTTACGTGAAAATAATCGAGGTATTAAAGAGACTACGTAATTAATCTTACCCGATACTGTATACATTCTATTTTTTTCGTAAGCCGCGAGCGCAGATTTAACTACCTTGCTTGCAGGAGCCAAGTTCATATTGGATGTATCAGCATTAGCATTTTCCATAAAACGAGACTCTGTAGTACCGGGGCACAAGGCCATGACGCGAATATTCTTATCTAATAATTCTCCGGTAAGAGCCTCTGAAAAACTTAATACAAAAGCTTTAGATGCACCATAAACAGTCTGGTATGGTAAAGGTTGAAAAGAACCAATAGACGCTACATTAATAATTCCGCCGCTATTTTTATTTACCATTGCAGGCAAACATAAATGAGTAAGTTCAACTAATGCATTAACATTTAACATCAACATTTTATGATAAGTTTCAAAACTCTCACCAGAAAACTCACAAAATTTTCCAAAACCAGCATTATTAATCAAATAATCAACTGACAAGCCTAAATTATTTGTTCAAATAATTTTTTAGGGCCATTTAGTTCACTTAAATCGGCGGGAATAGTTTTAATCCAAATGTTCCTATGTTCACGCTCTAACTCTTGCGCTAAGCTTATTAGATCGCTATGCGTTCTGGCTGTTAGGATTAAATTAGCTCCTTTGCTAGCGAGTTGTTTAGCAAACTCTTTCCCGATGCCTGAAGATGCGCCTGTAATTAATATATTTGTGTTTTCTAAATTCAGCTTTTTCACTATAAATCATCCTATGAGTTAATTATCAGTTAACTGTAAGCCTTGCCCTTGAGGGGAAGGTCAAGTGAATTCTTTAACTAAATCTATTTTAAATTGCTTCAAATTCTCATTTTTCAGCAAAATCTCGTCAATCTCTTGTTTTAAAAGTGATATTTTTTTATCTATAAGTAGGTGAATCAAATCAATAGGAAGTTTCTTTTCCTCCGTTTTTTTAGACACTATATCCTTGATTTCACCGAGGCTAAACCCAAGGGTTTTAGCACGACAAATCATACTTATAACCATAACATCATGATTACTATAAATACGGTAGCTACCTTTTCTATTTGGAAGCGTTATCAAACCAATTGACTCATAGTACCGAATAGCTTTTCGAGTTGCTCCAGTCAATTCAGAAACACGACCTATTAACATAGTAATCCTTATGAGTGATGGAATAGATAATCGTCTAATGCTTACATTAAACGGCTAAAGAACGTTGGCTGAAATGTGTGAAGCACGAACAATAGCCAGCTGTTATTAGCCCGTTTGAGAGTAAACTTGGTGAGCAGGCTTCAATGAGTTTTTCCATTGACCTAATCCTCTAAACACGGCCACCCCACTAAAAAGGGTTATAACGCCCACATAAACAGCGGAGCAGGTTGGACGCTTTTTTGCGCCGTGTTTTGCAAAAAACCGGCCTGCTTGCGGAATCAGGTTTGATGCGTTTGGTATATTTTTTTGTAAACGTAAAAACGAAATATTAAGGCTTGAAATAGTGCTGCGAGACCAAACAACAATGAACCTTTATAAAACAAGGACGGTAGAACAAACGCCATTGGTATAGCAGCATAATATAAATAGGAACGATTTGTGTATTTGCTTATTAAAAAATGAAGTGGAAACCCAATTACTAACCAACCTACGATAGAAATAAACAGATAAACACCCACATATAGTAAAAATGTAACAACCAACCCTAAAAGGTCGTTTACTGATGATGGTGCTAAACCAGTAAATAAAGCCGAGACAGCAATGCCTATTCCCACAAATAAGAGGCTTTTGAGTATTGCGTCATCCCACCTTCCAAGACTCAATTTTTTATCCTTAAAATACCCGAATTCATTTTGCAAGTGCACCACTGACCATAACCCACTACAGTAATAATACGACCTTTAAAGCCAAGCCAACTGTTAGCTTCAATTGGCACATTATGATATTCAGCAATAACTTCTACTTCACTTTCATAGGAATAACTTTCTTCTTCCTCATTATATTCTTTAGAATAATCTTCTCTATCAAGGTTTGAGTTTTTGTGAAGGTGGTTTAATGCAGCAAAAACGCTGGATTTACCTGCATTATTTGGTCCGATAAGAAATGTTGTGTCTCTAAATTTAATGCAGCAATTTTTTAGTTTTCTGAAATTATTTATGTGTAACTCATGTAGTCTCATTTAAACATCCATATTTTAAGTCGGCTGAAGCCCTTTAACGAGCCTGTCGATTAACTCGTTTTTTATTTATTTTTATTGATAAATAGACCATAGCTGAGTTCCTATTTTGATTCAATCGATCACTGTATTTTTCATAGAATATAAAAGCTGGTTTGGTATTGTTTTAACTGGCGTTTTGGAAGGATTTACGGGTGTTTGAGTGGCTTTTATTTAGAGTAAAAGGGCTTTCCCTTCTTAATGCATCGTATTTTGCAGTTTTTCTATATTATGAACAAGGCAATACAGTTGCCATTGGGCGTTCACTTTCGCTTGGCTGTGTCATGCCTTTGTTGACGGTAATATTGCACTTTTAACCTAAAGAAAAGCCGGTTCAATACAGCAAAATCGCTTGCCATTCTTTAATAAACAGCTGTCGTCGCCCTATTGGGCAGTCTATTTTTACTTTCATTTTGTCTACATTGCTCAGCTTTTTGCGTAGGGTGGGTGTGTTGCTTATTGTGCTTTGTGATTTATTTATCATTGCGTTCATACGAAAGCTGGTAGCGATCATGAATTTAATGGTGAGAGATGGTGTCATCTGGAACCCTAAATTGGTTTAAAATTAGGTATTGACACCAAACTTACTTTTTAACTTATAACTCATCCCGCGAAAAATCAGTTATACTATCTCCGAACTGATTGATGGCTCTCTCCTTCAAAGGATTTAGTAACAAGCGCAGCTCAATCAAATCATTGCCTACATCAGCAATCTCATCTGAGTCATCTGACGTTTCACATATTTTTGCCATTTCTTGTTCAAGTGCTATGAGACCCTCTAGCACGTATTTTAGCTCTGATCCTGCAAGTTCAAGCTTGAACTGACTCATACAATCTTTCCTTCTTTCTTAAATACTCGAGATGCTTTTAGGGCCATTTCCTCAAGAAGTCCCTTGAACTTGTCAACCGGCATATTCCGAGTGGGCGAAATACAGTAATGGTGTGGCTTATCCTGAACCATCTTCAATCCATGAGGCGGCTGGGTATTCGGTGGAAACCTCCAAACCCAACCAGTCATTGGTGCATTGTTGATACCTTCTATATCGAAAACGCTGATCCCTTTTCCGTTTGCGATAATAACCTTAATTCCATTTACGGTTGTAACATCAACATCACGAGCTCGAACATTCGATAGACGAGGACTTGAAGCATTTCCGAGGCGGAAAAGCTCTTCGGGTAGGATGTAAAATTCTTTTGGGTACATAATGATCTCCATATCGTTGACAAAAAGTTAGTTACTCTCTCTGAGGCCTTTATCGTTTTATAGACCGTAAAGTTTCATAAATTACGATGTATTTATCTTAGCCATCAAATAATCTTATGTAAACAACTAGCTAACTATGAATCAGCTTTTTATAAAACTCATATTATTAAATCACTTTTTTAACGCAGTTAATGAATTATTTAAAGCCCTGAAGTTTCAACATTTTAATTCAATTAGTATCCTATTTATGTATTACAACAAGCAGTAAGTGGTGCAATGGACCCCTTAAAATGAAAAAGCGCCGCAAATATGCAGCGCTCATTACTGAGTGATTGTTGTATTAAAATTTTTTAAAAGAAGCCAAGCGGATCTTCGCTGTAGCTCACTAATAAATTTTTAGTTTGTTGGTAGTGATCAAGTGCCAGTTTGTGCGTTTCGCGCCCTATTCCTGATTTTTTATAACCACCGAATGCAGCATGTGCTGGGTACATGTGATAGCAGTTGGTCCACACTCGCCCTGCTTCTATTTTACGACCCATGCGATAAGCACGGTTCATGTTTCTACTCCACACCCCTGCGCCTAAGCCAAATTCTGAGCTGTTGGCAAGTTCAAGTGCTTCGGCTTCATCTTTAAAGGTCGACATAGAAATAACAGGGCCAAAAATCTCTTCTTGGAACACACGCATGTCATTTGTGCCCTTTAATAAGGTAGGTTGTATGTAGTAACCACCGTTTAAATCGCCACTTAGTTGCTCTACGTTTCCGCCAGTGAGCACTTCTGCACCTTCTTTTTTACCTATTTCAATGTAGCTGAGTATTTTATCAAACTGTGCTTTTGAGGCTTGTGCGCCAACCATAGTTTCGCTGTCGAGTGGGTTTCCGCGTTTAATTTGTTGGGTACGTTCGAGTATGCGCTCAATAAACTGCTCGTATATATCTTCTTGAATAAACAACCTTGATGGGCACGTACACACCTCGCCTTGGTTGAAGTAAGCAAGCACGGCGCCTTCAATAGCTTTGGATAAAAACGCATCGTCTTTTTCCATTACATCATTAAAAAATATATTAGGTGATTTACCACCGAGCTCGACCGTTGAAGGAATAATATTTTCAGCAGCGCATTTCAAAATATGTGAGCCCACAGGCGTTGAACCCGTAAATGCAATTTTAGCGATACGCTTGCTTGTTGCCAGTGCTTCACCCGCTTCTTTACCAAAGCCGTTTACTATATTTAATACGCCTGCAGGGAGTAAATCGCCAATTATCTCCATTAAAACTAAAATAGAAGCTGGTGTTTGCTCAGCCGGTTTTAAAATTACACAGTTACCTGCAGCAAGTGCTGGCGCTAGTTTCCAGGCGGCCATTAAAATAGGGAAATTCCACGGAATAATTTGCCCAACCACACCTAGTGGCTCGTGAAAATGATACGCAACGGTGGTTGCGTCTATTTCACCTATAGTGCCGTCTTGCGATCGTAGGCACCCTGCAAAGTAGCGAAAGTGATCTGCCGCTAGCGGAATATCAGCAGCGAGTGTTTCACGAATTGCTTTACCGTTATCCCATGTTTCGGCAACAGCTAGTAACTCTAGGTTTTGCTCAATTCGGTCGGCTATTTTTAGCAGTATGTTACTTCGGTCGGTCACCGACGTTGTGCCCCATTGCTCTCGCACTGCATGCGCTTTATCGAGAGCCAGCTCTATGTCGTCTTTGTCTGAACGCGGTATTTGGCAAAATACCTTACCGTTTACTGGGCTTATATTATCAAAGTATTGGCCATTTACTGGCTTCACCCACTCTCCGCCAATGTAGTTCCCGTATTGTTGTTTAAAGTTTACGAGTGCGCCATCGCTACCTGGATTTGCATATATCATGTGTGTGCTCTCTTTATTGTTGTTAGCTAAAGGTCGAACATTTATATAAAACAAAATGCTTTATATTTAATCAATGTTGATTGACATTAAACTAACAAGTACCTAAAAACTTGATTAGCTGTCCACAAAAGTTGTCTGTGAGTCCAAACTAATAAAACCTAAAGGATTGATATGCACACATCTCAGTTAAACAAAAAACGCCAACAACTTGATGTATTAATAGAAAATAAAGTCACATTCGCTGCAGATAGCAGTGAGTTGAGTATTTACGACACGTATCAAAGCGCGCAAAAGGTAGCACTGCACTCAAACGAGCTGCTGTTTTGTGCCATGCTAAGCGGCAAAAAGGTAATGCACGTAGAAAGGAGCCAATACCATAAAGTATTTTTACCACACGAGTCGTTTGTATTAGCGCCAGAGCAAGGTGTTTTAATTGATTTTCCACAAGCATCAATGCACGCCCCAACCACCTGTTTAGCCATTGAAATTAGCACAGATAAAATAACGAGCGTGGCGAATGCACTAAACATGCAGCAAAATTTTGCACACGATGGCTTATTTGAATATGTACCTCAGTTAGTGCATACCCAACATAATATTCAAACGCAGCAATTATTAGAGCGCATGGTGCATTTATTTAGTGAGCAAGGCGCACAGCGACATTACTTGATTGATTTGTCGTTGAACGAATTGATCACCCGTTTATTACAACAACAAAGCCGCGAGCTATTGCTAGCTAGCTGCGATAAGCCACGCCTTAAAACAAAAGTGAGCGATGCCCTGCTTTATATTGAAGAACACTTAAGTGAAACGCTCGACATAAATACCTTATGCAAAATAGCATGTATGAGCCGAAGTAAGTTTTATCATCAATTTAAACTCGCATTTGGCACTACCCCAGCCCTTTGGCAGCAACAGTTAAGACTAAAAAAAGCGCGTACTCAATTACTACAAGGCCATGCAATTAGCCAAGTGTGCTTTGATGTTGGATTTAATAGCGCGAGCCACTTTAGTCGCCTATTTAAACAAACCTTTGGCATTGCGCCTAAAGAATGCCGACATTAGCCCTAAAATCTTATTTTTTTACTTTGCTAACGCCCTGAATATGTTAGTTTATTAACATGTGTATTGAGTAAAGAATTGGTATGAGTAAGCAAACCCGCTGGACCCTAAAAAGTATTGCTAAAGAGTTAGGTGTGTCTAACGCGACAGTATCTAATGCGTTTAATCGCCCTGATCAGCTATCGGCTAAACGCCGAGACGATATTCTTGCAGCGTGTAAAACTTTGGGCTATTACGGGCCCAATAAGGCCGCGCAATCGTTGCGTAATGGCACATTTAATATTGTCGCTTTAGTGCTGCCCGATAGTGTGGAATACATGGTGTCTGACCCCGTTGCTAGCAGCTTTATGCGCGGTGTTACCTCGGTGCTTGAAAAAAACGGCATTAATGTTTTATTGTTTTCAGGTAATAGCGGTAACCTTAACAACGTGGTCGACTTGGTAGATGGCTTTATTTGTTATGGCCGCCCTCGTAATAACGCGTTAGTTGAGCAGTTAAAAACAGTGTCTAAACATGTAGTGACAATTGATTTTGATATTGCTCGCAATGCCTCTGTAAATATTAATAACGAGCAAGCAAGTTACGAAATTGCTAAACACGTACTGCATAATCAAAGCGATAAAGTGGCTATATTAGGGCTTAGATTACTTGATGAAAACGTATTATGCCGCGTGTATGAACACCACGAATTTGAAACCGGACAATCTATTTCGCATCAACGTTTACGTGGTTATCAACGCGCTTTAAGCGAGGCAAATATTACGGTAGCTGACGATCGTATTTGGAACATTCCTGAAAGTAGCGAGCGTTTTGCTAATATTGCTGCTAAAGAGGTTTTAAGTGCCTCCCCTCGTCCTAACGTTATTATTTGTATGAGTGATTTAATTGCGCTTGCCACAATGCGAGAAGCAATAAAACAAGGCATAAAAATAGGTGAAGAACTGCGTATTGTGGGCTTTGATGGTATTGATGAAGCAGCCCGGTTTGTGCCTCGCCTCACCACCATTCATCAAAACAGCCAAGAAAAAGGCGTTATAGCCGCCGAATTATTTATTTCTAAAGAAGAAAAAACTCAGGAAGTCAGTTACGAATTAGAGATTGGTGCGAGTAGTTAGCTTACAAACCTTGTAATAGTTTTATGTGTTAAAAAGCCAAGCTACTTAAGCTTGGCTTTTGCTTTACATGGCGTTTGTAAATTACTTTTATAACATTAAGCTAAAAATGAATTTAAGTTAATCGTTGTTTCTTCATCACCATTTACCTGCGTAATAAGTGCATGGCGTAATTTAAAATCAACAGTAAGTGAAATAGTTTGCTCATCTAGTTGCCACGATAAACAACACATACTGCCTTCACCTTGGGCGCTAAATTCACCTGCAAATGCAGGGTGTGAATTGCGAATTTTAATTAATTCAATTAAACCTTTTACTACAGGCTTATTTAAGGCTTTGTCGATTATATTTGCATCTAAATATGGGCGGTTAATATCACGGCCTACATTTGTATTTGTCAGTAATTCCATGTCGTTTTCGCAAGCAAATAGGCCGCCGTAATAAACTTGTGGTACACCTGGAGCAAAAAATTGAATTGCACGCGACAGTAAGTAATCAAAGTCTTTAGCGCCTAATGCGTTGTAGTACGTACAGTTAACTTGATATAAGTCGACATTACTCGCCGCAGCGCCCGTAGCTTGGCGGCTTTGGTTGTTGCTGTTGGCGTGCATTGTTTCTACTAGGTTATCAATCTGCTGTGCATTTAATAGCCCTGGTTTGTCGCCCATTGGACCTGCGTCAATAATGCCAATACCGTCATGTGTATCAAGTACAGTTAAGCAATTACGTGGCGAAATTTGTAACCATTTGAGCAGTGCATCTACATCGTTGTTAAATAAGCTGTGTAAAATAAGCGGTGGTAACGCAAAGTCGTAAACCATATTTACGCGTTTTGCCACTTCTACCTGAGTTTGATAATGGCTATGAATTTCTGCAATGGTTTCCATGCCTAAATCGTTTGCTTGCTTAGATAAGTTATCTAGGTAGCCAAACGTTTCATCAAGCATAAAGCAGTTAGTGCCAGCTTGCTTAATAGCGTAACCCGCCGCATCTAAACGAATAATATTTACATTGTTAGCCGAAAATTTAGTGAGTACGTTATTTAAATACGCAACACCGGCTTCTACTTTTACGTTTATATCAATTTGGTTATCGGTAAAAGTGGTCCAGAAGTCATACGTTTTACCATCACCACATTTCATTGGGGTAAAGCAACTACCAGGACGTGGGCGGTAAATTGCTTTTTGCTCAGCTTCGCTCATACCATTTGGAAATACATCATCTTTGGTTAAAAACAAATCCCAAAATTCTGATTGCTTACCTTTAGCTAATACATCTTGAAACTGAAAAGACTGCGCCGATACATGGTTAACAATTAGGTCAGCCATTAAGTCGAGATCTTTACCTAATACTTGTATGTCTTCCCAAGTGCCTATTCTAGAATCAACTTCACTATGGTCAATAGGGTCAAAGCCAGCATCGCTGCCATCAATAGGATTGTAAAATGGCAATAAGTGCACACCACCAAATACGCCTTTTAAAGGGCCGTTTAAAAGTGTGGTTAGCGCGCCTATATTTTGGCCAGTGATTCGATCAGCATATGTGATCAATTGAACTTTATTCTTCATCATTGTGTGATTACCATGTTGAAACTTAATCGATTAAGATATATCTTTAACTAGCGAGTAAGAATTTACAAGTAATTTTTAATAATTTTACATACAAATTTCGTGTCTCACGTAATACTACAGTAAGCAACTGACTGACTTACGAAGTATTAATAGAGAATTTAACGAGGAATAAACACATGACAAAATCACACACTCACGTAAGCAGCGACCCACTGCAACAAATACGCTGGCTTACATACATGATGTTTTTTATGTTTGCCATGACCTCTGACGCAGTCGGCATGATAATCCCCGAACTTATAAAAGATTTCGGTTTGAGCATGACTCAAGCTAGTGCATTTCATTACGCTCCTATGGCACTCATTGCCTTTAGTGGATTATTTTTAGGCTTTTTAGCTGACAGCCTTGGCCGTAAAAAAACCATTATGCTAGGTCTATTAATATTTTCCGCGAGTTGTTTTTTATTTGCATTTAGCACCAGTTTTACTTTCTTTTTAGTATTGCTTTGCTGCATAGGCCTGGCCATTGGTTTATTTAAAACCGGCGCACTGGCATTGCTTGGCGATATTTCACATAGTAACGACGACCATACTAAAACTATGAACAAGGTTGAGGGCTTTTTTGGCATTGGCGCTATTGTAGGCCCTGCCCTAGTTGGTGTTTTATTAGTGCAAAACGTTAGTTGGACATACCTGTATATTACTGCGGGCGTAATGTGTTTAATCCTTGCTTTATTAGCATGGCGCGCAGACTACCCTGACGTAGTTAAAACAACTGAAAAGCCAGCCTCTTTGGCCACCACCCTAAAAATGGTAAAAAACCCTTATGCACTTGGCTTTTCTTTAGCTATTGCACTTTATGTAGCGACTGAAGTGGCTATTTATGTATGGATGCCAACGCTATTAAAGGACTACACAGGCTCTTGGCCACTCCTTGCCACTTATGCACTTACTATATTTTTTATACTACGTGCTGCAGGTCGTTTTATTGCTGTATGGTTACTAAATCGTTATAGCTGGCAAGGTGTTATGGCTTATTTAAGCTTAGGTATTGCGCTTTGTTATGTGGGTACACTTATTGGTGGCGTTGACTGGGCTGTAGGGTTACTACCTCTTTCAGGTTTATTTATGTCTATGGTTTATCCAACTTTAAACTCTAAAGGTATATCGTGTTTTCCTGCTGAGCGCCATGGAGCCGTAGCCGGCGTTATATTATTTTTTACCGCATTATCGGCTGCTTTAGCTCCTTTATTTATGGGTATGATCAGCGATTACTTTGGCCATGTGCGCTATGGCTTTTACTTAGCAACAGGGTTTGCCGTGATTTTATTTGTAGCTATGTTGTTCAATTATTTACGCGACCCATCAATGAGTGCTTTACAAGAAAATAACCCAACAGCTTAATAAATTTATATCTCAATACAATAAAAAATACTTTTAAAATCAACATATGAATAATAAAAGAGCAAATTAAACACAAAATAATTTGCTTATTGTAAAATATTTGTTATTTTTACTTAATCGATTAAGTGAAAATAACAAATCCTACTGGGTTCAACACAACGAGGCGTTCACATGACAACACACAATACACCTTTATATTTAATCAGCGCTTTAGCACTTGCCGTAAGTCAAGGCGTTAACGCACAAGAAACAGACCAAGCAACACCTGAAGCATCACAAAACAAAGGTCTTGAAACAATTGTTGTAACCGGCGTACCACGTCGAACAACAATCATGGCTTCAAGCGTTTCAGTTAGTAGCGTATCACTTGAACAAGTTCAGGTGTCTACTCCTCGCTCAACAGCCGAGGCTTTTAGAATCATTCCTGGTATCCGTGCAGAATCGACAGGTGGCGAAGGTAATGCAAATATTGCTGTTCGTGGCCTGCCAGTTGCTTCAGGCGGTGCAAAATTTTTACAATTACAAGAAGATGGTTTACCTGTACTGCAATACGGTGATATCGCTTTTGGTAATTCAGATATTTTTATGCGATTAGATAACACTGTGCAAACTATCGAATCGATTCGTGGTGGCTCAGCATCTACTGCCGCAAGTAATGCACCTGGTGGCATTATTAACTTTATCTCTAAAAATGGCGAAAACGAATCTGGCAGTGTATCTACAACACTTGGCTTAGATTACGACAGCGTTCGTACAGACTTTGAATACGGCACTTACTTAACCGATAGCGTGCGTTTTCATGTTGGTGGCTTTGTTCGACAAGGCGAAGGCCCGCGCGAAACAGGTTACACGTCTAATAAAGGTGGCCAAATAAAAGCTAACCTTACAAAAGATTTCGACAACGGTTACGTTCGCCTTTACTACAAACACTTAGACGATAAGAGTGTTGGCTACCTTCCAATGCCAATGTACTCAAATGGTGACTCTATTGCTGGCTTTGATGCGCAATCAGACACACCTCACTCAGCGTTATTTACTAAAACAGTACGTTTAAATGGTGAAAACCAAATCAGTAGCGGCGATATTCGCGATGGTATGAATCCAAAGGTTGACTCTGTTGGTTTTGAAGCTGTATTTGATTTAGATAACGATTGGCGTATCGAAAACCGTTTTCGTAAATCATCAATAAGCGGCAACTTTAACTCGCTTATTCCTGCAGAGGTTGGCAGCGCATCATCTATTGCACAGAGCATTGGTGGTGTAGGCGCAACACTCAGTAACGCAAACACGGGCGCTGCATTTAACGACGACCTTGCTATGCGAATTCATACGTTTGACGTAACAATGAACGACTTCGATTCATTAGTTAACGACTTTAAACTAACTAAATCGTTTGATGATGACACCAGCATTACCTTTGGTTATTACGCGTCAACACAAAACATTGCTATGTCGTGGTTATGGAATTCATACCTTATGGAGCTTAAAGGCGACAATGCTGCATTATTAAATGTTACTGCAGCTGACGGTACTGAATTTTCAGAAAATGGTTTATATGCATATGGCACACCTTACTGGGGAAACTGTTGCCAACGTGATTACGACACAGAGTACGACACCCGTGCACCATACGTTGCATTCTCTACTAAATTAGGCGACGTAAGCATTGATGCAAGTGCCCGTTACGACAGTGGCGAAGCTCGCGGTAACTATGCAGGTGCCGTAACATCAACTGTAGATATGAACCGCGACGGAGAAATATCAATCCCTGAGCAAAACGTTGCAGGTATTGATATTGCCAACGCCAGCCCAGTAAGCTATGACTGGAACTATTCTTCTTATTCAATTGGTGCTAATTATCAAATTGACCCAAGCCTTGCTACGTTTGCACGTATTAGTAAAGGTGGGCGTGCAAATGCTGACCGTCTTTTATTTGGTAAAGTACGCGCCGACGGCTCTGTTGCAAAAGAAGACGCTGTTGATGAAGTAAACCAGTTTGAGTTTGGTGTTAAAAAGCGCTTTGATTCATTATCAGTGTTTGCTACTGCGTTTTTTGCCGAAACTGAAGAGCAAAATTTTGAAGCAACATCACAAACGTTTTTTGACCGTGAATACGAAGCAAAAGGGATTGAAATAGAATCTACTTACTTTATTGATGCATGGGATTTTCGCGGTAATTTAACTTGGACCGATGCAGAAATAGCAAAAGATGCGCTTAACCCAGATGTTGTAGGTAATACGCCACGTCGTCAAGCCGATTTAATTTACTCATTAATGGCACGTTACAACTATGAAAAAGGCGCTGCAGGGGTAAGTTTCATTGGTACTACCGATGCATACGCTCAAGATAATAACGATCTACAATTTGACGGCTACACACAGGTAAATGGCTTTGTAAGCTATGACTTATCTGAAAACCTTAATATTGCGCTTAATGTGAATAACCTATTTGATACAGTAGGTATTACAGAAGCAGAAGAAGGTTCAGTACCTGAAAATAACATTATTCGTGCCCGTACTATTAACGGCCGCACAACATCGGTAACTTTAAAATACGCTTTTAACTAAATGTGTGTATTGCGGCGCTGCGGTGAGTAGTCACTGTAGCGCCTTTTAAAGTATGAATAAATAACACCCTTCACGTTTTTTAGCCTAGCCTTGCTAGGCTTTTTAGGATATTCCAAATGACTAAACTCCTGTGCTTAGGCGAGCTATTAATTGATATGCTGCCACAAGATGCTAATAACTCAGCCTATTTACCTATACCAGGTGGCGCGCCTGCCAATGTAGCTGTTGGCTACGCAAAACTCGGCGCAGAGGCTGCATTTTGTGGTGGTAAAGGGGACGATCATTTTGCCAATCAATTAAGTAATGCATTAGCGCAATACAATGTAAATACAGACTATTTATTTACCATTGCAGGCTCACAAACCGCCATGGTTATAGTAAGCCTTGATGAAACCGGCGAGCGTAGTTTTGGCTTTTATCGCCATAATACAGCCGATGTACTATTAACGCAGGCGCATTTAGCGCATATAAATTGGCAAGAAATAAGCACACTACACTTTTGTTCAAACACATTAACCGAATCAGCAATTGCCAACACAACGGTTAAAGCGCTAGAACTTGCAAAAGCGAATAATAAACTCGTCAGTTTTGATGTAAATTTACGCTACAGCTTGTGGGAAAACACAAACGATATAGCAAGCAATGTAAAAGCCTGTTACACCTATTGTGACATAGTAAAACTCTCGCGTGATGAACTTAATTTTTTAGCCCAGCATAGCGATACAACGAGCGATGATTACATTCAAATGCTATTAAATACCGGAGTAAAACTGGTGTTTTTAACCGATGGACCAGAGCCTGCCACGGTTTACCACAGCGCATTTACACTTAACGAATCGGCACCAAAAATAAATGCCGTAGATACAACAAGCGCAGGTGATGCATTTATAGCGGGGGTTTTATACTACTTAAATAACTTAGGAAGTGATTTACCACTAGCAGATAAACTAAATGATAAAGCGAGCGTAAAAGGCGCCCTGCACTTCGCTCTTAAATGTGGCTCTAAAGCGTGTTTAGCTAAAGGGGCATTTCCGGCATTACCTGTGCTGGCTGATGTACTTTAATAGACCTAATGTTTTTTAGGTTCAAATATATGCAGTAACGCGTTGTTACTGCATAGCATCAAACACCATTTTACTATCCACTATTTGTTCAAAGTGCGTTATTTTTTGATTTTTAAGCTGCCAAATATGCGCGACCCTAGCTTGCATTTTTTTACCCGTTTTAATATAAATACCAGAGTACGTGCCATACACTACAACAGTATCATCTTGGGATAAGTAGTTTTGTGGCGTAAACGTGTAGTTATACCACTCGCTTGCAAGCTTATGAAAAACATGTTCAGTAATGTCATTCATACCATGGTATGTACCAGCATAAGCAAAACCGTCAGCCTCTTTCCAAGTAATAGTATCACTTGCATGAGCAACTAAATTTTGCCCATTCTCTTGTGATGTTTTGCCTTCATACGTACTTTTAATTATGTCTATGTTGCTCATTTTTGCACACCCTTGCACTATAAAAAGGAAGATCAATAAAGCTGTAATATAAACAGCTTTATTATTTAGAAATTTCATCACACTATACTAGCGCAACTGATTGCTGTAAGTAGGTAACCCACTGCTCAGTTTTTCCATAATAATGGGCTATATCGGCTTTTTGCCACTTACCTGTGTCAAATTCAAATGCTGCACTAGGAAAACCTTGCCCATGAATATTGTGCAACAAGCCACGGCTTTGTGCTATATGTTGATCTGTTGCATCGCCTTCTAGCGCATTAAAGTGGCTTTCAAATAAGGCCTTGTTTAAACCCAGCTCCAATGCAATATCAGTCAGTACATGCAGCTGCATAATGTTTTTACCCTGAGCATAATAAGCATGTTGAATACTATTAAGCATTTCCCCACCTGATATACCAAGCTTTTGCGCTGCCAATATAGCGGTAATAGCCGGAGCCGAGTTGAGTATAATATCGTTGGTTTTTAAAAGCCCATCAGTATAGTTACTACCAAATACTTGACCGGTTTTCTTCGCTATGGCACTGTCGTTTTTAAGTGCAAATTCACGCCATGCAGGAGTCACTAATTTTACATTATCACCTGTTAGCATGCCTCCACTGTGTACTTTTACAATTAAACCATCAATATTTTCAGCAGCGGTGATCAAGGGCACGCTGCCGTAAGTCCAACCACATAAAGGGTCAACAATTATATGTAACGTTACGTTTTTCATTAATATTTCCTATCTAAATAATTGCTTAACGCAAGGGCACTTAGTGCCATTGCATCTCACCCATAACCACTTTTGAGCCCAACTCTAAGATGCTTCTTGCACCTAAATCAGGGTAAGCTTGAGTCATTATCTCTACAAATTCAGTTGAGTTTTTTGCATTTTTTGCAGCGCTATCCGCTTTATTTAAGTATCCTTTCATGAATGACACACCAGAAAGGTCTTGTTTACTGCCCTGTAAAAAGTGACCTGGAATAACAGTCTGAGGTTTTAAATTCTCGATGTTATCTAATGTTGACTGCCAAGTTTGACGCTCTGCAGCAGTGCTCGAATCGGCCAACCACACATGCATTTGATCAAATACTACAACCCCACCCAGCACTGTTTTTATAGAAGGGATCCAAAGGTAAGTATGCTTTGGATCATGCTGTAAATTTTTAATAATAATTTCTTTCCCATCTATAGTTAGGCTATTAGATAGCATTACTTCTGGCAAAATAAGTTCTTTAGGTGCATTGCTCTTTAAAATAGGCCCCCAATAATTTAACTTTCCTTGCATTGAGCGTTTAATATTCTCTACTGTTGATTTAGTCGCTAATAACTTTGCTTTTGGAAAAGCAGCTTTAATTACATCTAAACCAAAGTAAAAATCAGGGTCGCTGTGACTAATATAAACAGCTGTTAATGTTTTACCGCTCGCTTTTATTTTTTCAACCAATGCTTGTGCATCATTACGCTGAAATTGGGCATCCACTAATAACACTTCGTTATCACCACTTATAATGCTTGATGAAACAGCAAAAATACTTTTGTCTTGTGGGTTATATACATCAACAACTAATTCACTTTGCGCTAATACCGGTTGCATTAATGTGCTTGCTAATAAAGCTGTTGCTGCTAATACGTGTTTAACTTTTTTCATTCTCAGTAGCCTGTTTGTTATTTCGTTAAGATGAGGCTATTGTATGTTGCAATTTAAGAATGAAAAACTAGGCAGAATGCAACTATCTGTTGCATAAATCGAACATATAGGCAAAGTGAATGGATAGAATTATTGCAGCTGATGTATTTATAAAAATTGTAGAGCAGAAAAGTCTAGCCGGTGCTGCCCGTGCTTTAGATATGTCTAGATCTATGGTTACACGGTATTTGAATCAAATGGAAAAGTGGGCAAATACCCAACTACTCCATCGGTCAACAAGAAAAATAACACTCACGTCAGAGGGTGAAAAAGTACTTAATCATAGCCGAGAGCTCATTGCCATCGCCCAAAACATCAGTGCGCCAATAGAAAGTAATAACAGATTAAACGGGCAAATTAGGTTGTCGTGCTCGCCTTTTTTAGCACATGATGTACTACCAAATATGTTGCAACAATTCTTGCACGCTCATCCCGAAGTCAGTATTGATGTACAAATTAGTAATCACGTTACAAATTTGGTAGAAGAGCGAATAGATTTAGCAATTAGAATTACCAATGACTTAGATCCTAATATAATTGCTCGCCCACTTGGGAAATGCCATTCAGTATTATGTGCAAGCCCAGAATATTTAGAAAAAAACTCTAAGCCTATAACTACGGATGATTTGAGTCGCCATAACTGTTTAAACTATTCACGGTTTGAAAAAAGTATGTGGCATTTTTCACACCCTGAAAAACCCGTATCTGTAGCGATTGCTGGTAACTTCAGTGCTAATGATTCGAGCTTACTGTTAAAAGCTGCTCTTAATAATCAAGGAATAACTCTACAACCTAAGTTTGCTGCGCAGAAATATATAAATAATGGAAAGTTAATACATTTACTACCACACCTTAAACCACAAACTTTGAGCATATACGGTATTTACCGCTCTAGGAAACATCAGTCACTTGCACTTCGTTCATTTATTGATAGCTTAGTAACGTATTTTGATAAAATTGATACTTAACAATAAGCGAAAACTATTAAACGTTCGCTATAAGTCCTTTATTTAAGAGTTGAAATAGCGCTTTGTAAGCGCTATTTTTTGAAAGAAGGGATTTATTATTCGTCTAGCCAATCTATGGCTGCGGTAGCATTTTCAAAGTATTGAACCTCACCCGATATAAACCAGTTACCTATTTTGGCCATTCGAGCTTGCCACTCTTTATTACCGTAAATAGCTACTTTTTTAAATTCTTTAGAGTGCTTAACACCTAACTTGAGGTCGTCCCACGCTGCGCGTAATTCCCAACCTTCAAGCTCGCTACCATCTATTAAGGCGTTTACAACTGGGTGCTTAACTTCGCCAAGAGCTGAATTTATCATTGGGGTAATTATTTTGTAGTCGTCGTGAGTAAGCGTACCAACGGCTTTAAGTTTTAAAAAAAACTCTCTTCCTGCACGTTCAAGACCAATCGATAAACCATGTGTTGTGTGTACCATTACTGCTCTCCTTAAATAGGCTGAGTGGTAAAAGTACACCTTCTAAAATTAATTAGTCCTGAACTAAATCAATAAATAGTTCTGAGCTAGATCATTAAATAGTCTCAAATAAACGACTCAATTACGCATTTTGTACGCGAGATATCTGGTTTTCTACATCAGTTAAATGGCCCGTTTTAAGCCATACTTTTGCACCATTACTTCCCGCTTTAACGTTAACAGAGCTATTAATAGGCACTCTTAACCAACTGTTTTTTACAAGGGTATCGGCTTGCTCATCAAATGAGCCTTCAAGTACTAGCAGCTCAGCTCCGCCTTTTGCGCTTATAACCATGCAGGCGTTGGGCTTAAAGTCCAACAAGCTTACGTCTTCAAAATCGTCTTTGTATAAAGGGGTTACGGCTACATTTTTAAAACTAGGGTGCGCCGTACTTTGCATCAAGTCCGTTTGTAAACGCACGTGGGTTCGATCATCTGGCTGAAACTGCCATAACTTTACAAATATAACGCAGCCATTTTCAGACCCCGGTTTGTGCTTTGATTGCGGTGGGTTACGGATATAAGAACCTGCCACAAAGTCACCATGTTCATCTTGAAATACCCCTTCAAGCACAACAAACTCTTCACCGCCTGTATGAACATGCGGCGAAAATTCACTGCCAGGTGCATAACGAACAATAGTCGTTGCGCGAGCAACTTCGTCGCCCACTCTATCGAGCGCTCGCCTATCAACGCCCACCATCGGCGATGCAACCCACGGTAGCGTTTCGCTATGTACCACAACTCGTTTACTAAAATCGGCAGCAATTTTCATATTTGGCTCCTAAGCGTAACTTCACTTAAATTTTAAACTAACAACCTAATTAAGCCGCAACACTTGGGCGTTTTGCTACTTTTTCTTGCCATGCAACTAAATGGGTTAACTCATTCGGGATTGCTATTTGTGCAAATCCAGCAAATACCAGACCAGTATACAATGTAATATCAGCAATACTAAACTGCTCACCAGCAACAAACGCCGATTGCGCTAGTACATCATTAAAATAGCTAAACCCTTGGCGTGCTTTTTCGCCTTGTTTTTCACCCCAAGCCACATTTTGATACGTTTCAAGCTCTGGACCTAAGCCATCAGTTGCATGATGAAAGTAAGTTGCCACAGCGTCAAGCACCATAGATTCTGCGCGTTTTTGCATCATGTTAATTACTGCACGCTCTTTTGCGGTTTCACCCATTAAAGATGGGCCTTCAAATGCGGTATCAATATACTCAGTAATAGCGGTACTTTCTGATATAAACGTGCCGTCATCTAGCTCTAATACGGGTACACCTGCTAATGGATTTTTAGCTAAAAAAGCTTTTGTTCTGTGTTCACCATTTAATAAATCAACAGGTACAAATTCAACATTTGCAGTGGCATTTTTTTCAGCTAAAGCGATACGAACACGAAGTGGATTTGGAAAGTTTTCTACATCATAAATTTTCATAGCAATCTCTATCTTTATTGTTTAAAAGTGAGCCAATGGCGGAGACTACCTATCGATAGGTAATTTATAATATTAAACTAAATTTAAGTCAACGTTTAAATTTTTCTGATTTATGGGATTTAACTTAATTCATAATAAAATTATGGAGTTGCTTAAAAGTAAAAACACTTGTAAATAACTACCTACTGGTCGATAATTTTGCTGTACCAATTGCATTAAATAAGTGATCTATTATTGCGCTAGGAAAATAGCGCAATAACGAGGCGAAAATCATGACATCTAGTTATTCTGTATGAATAATTTTTAACACAGTTAGTGTGTTATTTAATGCGATACAATGATCATGTTTTTAATAAAACTGGTGTTACTGCAGATAGGAAATATTAAAAATGAGTAAAAAAGAAGCTTTATTAAAAGCAGCTGAAAACAAGGTGCGCCTTGGCGGATACAGTAATTTTAGTTTTAGAGAGCTAGCCTGCGAAGTCGGCATTAAAAGCGCCAGTGTGCACTATCACTTTGCGACTAAGGCCGATTTAGGTGCTGAGCTTGCTCATCAATATACTGATTCTTTTTTAACTGCGTTAGGCGAGCCAAGCGAGCTTAAAGCAAGCGGTAAGAATCCTATTGATGTGTACACTCAGCTTTTTAGACGTGCATTAGTAACCGATAAAAAAATGTGTTTATGTGGGTTACTAGGAGCCGAAAGCGATAGCCTTCCAGATAAAGTACGCCTTGAAGTAAAACGCTTTTTTAATCAAAACCTAACATGGCTTAGCGCTGCACACTTAACTAATGGTGAGCCTAACCCCGCTCAAGCAGCTATTCAAACAGTAAGCCTGCTTGAGGGCGCTATGATGATAAGCAAAACGCTCGACGATAATAGTTACTTTGAACTTGCAACTCAGTAATACCTAAATTTAGTACACAAAAAAAGCGAGCTATTGATTATCAATAGCTCGCTTTTTTAATGCTTGAAATAACTTATGTGATTATTAAGCCGCTGTTGGTTTAACTTTATGCTTAGAGTGCACAATTGCTAAAACAATTAAGCCAATCACTGTTACTACAGCGCCAATAGGTTTACCTAAATCGCTTGATAAGTTAAGACCAATTGCTGCAGTGCCAATATAAGAAACCGTTACCGCTGTTGCTATAACAGCAGGAACACTGGCAATCCAATGGAATGTACCACGGTCAAACAAGTACTTAGTGGCAAGCCATAATACGCTTGTAGAAAGCAGCATGTTTGAAAATGCAAAGTAGCGCCAAATTAATGAGAAATCGAGCTTCGTCATAAAGTACGCTATAGCAAGTATAGGCACCGCCACTAGTAAGCGATTACGTAAGCTTTGTGGAATATTAAACGCATCAACAACAGTTAAACGTAATGAGCGGAACGCTGTATCACCAGAAGTAATTGGGAATACGGCTACTGCAATAATTGCCATTATACCGCCAAATACGCCTAAGTAACTGTTAGCTACATGGTTAACAACTAAGCCTGGACCACCTTGGTCAAGCAATGCTTTTAAGCCCGCGTAACCATCTGGGAACGCTGCAATACCAGCAAGTGCCCATACACAACCTACAATACCTTCACACATCATAGCGCCGTAATAAACTGGACGTACGTATTTTTCGTTAGTTAAACAACGCGCAATAATAGGCGCTTGAGTAGAGTGAAAACCACTAATAGCACCACAGGTAATTGTTATAAATAACAGTGGCCATGTTGGCAATCCATCTGGGTTTGGCTCTAAAAAGTCATGTGCGTGATCAGCTTCAAAGTAAGCTAAAAAGTCACTTGGTACAGGTAAGTGCGGCGCATTAATAAGTAATGAAATAGCAATTGCCACCGTCATTACAATCATTAGCGCACCAAAAATTGGGTAAAACTTAGTGATAATTTTATCAATTGGTAGCAAGGTCGCTAAAAAGTAATACGCTAAAATAGCAAGTACCCAAAAGGTATTATTTGCCAGTATTGTACCTTCAAAAAAATCAAGGTTACTTAGCAAACCTGCAGGGCTCATAATAAATACTACACCTACAAAAAACAGTAGCATGGCAGTAAATACAAGCATAAAGCCTTTAAATACGACGTTGTAATAATGGCCTGCGATTTCTGGTAGGCTTTTACCGTCTTCTTTTATACTCATTACACCTGAGAAGAAGTCGTGTACAGCGCCACCTAAAACATTACCAAGTACAATCCATACTAGTGCAACTGGTCCGTATAAAGCACCTAAAATTGGGCCAAATATTGGACCTACGCCAGCAATGTTTAAAAACTGAATTAAAAATGCTCGTACAGGGTGAATAGCTACGTAATCAACACCTTCGCTAAAGCGTTTTTGTGGTGTGTCAGCAGTTGAATCCAAACCGGCTTGTTTTTCAACAAATGGGCTGTAAAACTTATAGCCCAGTATTAAAATAGTGAGGCAGATAAAAAAGATGATCATAAAGCACGTTTCTCTTTTTGTATTTTAGTTATAGAGCGCATTGTGTGTCGCCCCGCCTTTTCAATCCGTGAATAATCGACGAACGATAACAAAGCTTTAACCCTCAAACAATAAGACGTTTAGCTAATACAATAATCGATATAAGCCACTATTTACGCAACCTGCGCACTTAACACTCACTTATCGCCTATGTCTTATTTTAGGCACAAAAAAAGCGGTTAAACTTTTACGTATAACCGCTTTCACACACAATGTTTTTTTAAAGTGGGTTCATAAACTCACTAATTTGTTGATGCGTTAAAGTAGGTGTTGCACCAGAACTTTCGGCGACCATTGCTCCAACGGCACATGCAAAGTCAACGGCATATTGCGCGTCGTCGTTGCTACAAAGCTGATAAATTAACGAACCAAAAAACGAATCCCCTGCGCCAACAGTGTCAATTACGCTAATTAAATAACCTGAATTATAAAAATTTTCGCCTTTGATTGTTAATAAAGCACCGTGGCTACCTTTAGTTACACATAAGTAATCGGTATTTGTTTGCTGTGCTATAAACGCTAAATTTTGTTCAAGCGAATGAAACTTACAACCCATCGCTTTTGCTATTTCGTATAGCTCTTCATCGTTTAATTTAATAAAGTCTGCTTTATTCATTAAATCTACAAGTGTTTCTAGCTTGTAATGCGGTGCACGTAGGTTTACGTCAAATACTTTAAAGTTTGCTACATCAACGAGTTGATTTAACGTTGCTAAAGACGCTTCGCTTCGCCCAATTAGGCTGCCAAATACAAATACATCGCTACTTTTAACTTTACTAAGTAACTCATCGGTAAGCGCTATATTATCCCACGCAGTATCTGCCACTATTTCATAACTTGCAGAGCCACCACTGTCGAGCGTTACCTCAACCGTGCTAGTTTTTTTATCACTATTGATAGCAATGTATTCGCAGCTTACGCCTTTGCTAGTAATTTCGCCTAGTAGCTCAGCGCCTAACTCGTCGTTACCAACAGCGCTGATCATATCGGCTTTAATGCCTAGTGAGTTAATACGTACACACATGTTAAGTGGCGCGCCACCTAAGCGCTTACCTGAATCAAAACAATCCCACAGCACTTCGCCAAAGCAGCTAACACTTACGTTTTCGCCTGATTTATGATTAATTAAAATGCTCATAATTAGTTACTCTTTTGCTCAAGTACAGCCTGCATAATGGCTTTAATTTTATTATTAGGTGCATACAACGCAGCAATCGACTTTTTATACTCAGCAGTAAACGTTTCGTTATGCTCTAGTTTACCAAACAAGCTCGTTAACTTTAAAAATGCAATCGGGCTAGTTTGAGTCTCTTGCGCGTAAGAATTAAGCTCTTTGTGCATCGCATCTTGAATTTCAAGCTTTTCGCCGTTTTCACTTAAACCTTTATCGCTGTATAAACACCAAGTAGCAATAACAAGCGTTGCCAGTGATACATCTCGACCTTGTACTAGGTTTTCGTTAATTGTGGCAATTAAAAACTTAGGCAGTTTAGCTGAGCTTTCACTACAGATACGCGCTAGGCTGTCTTTAATATTAGGATTAGCAAAACGCTCTATTAACGTATCTTTGTAACTTTCAAGGTCAATGCCTTCAAGTGGTTCAAGATTTGGGGTTACTTCTTTATCCATAAAAGCACGTAGGTATGTGGCAAATAATTCATCCGATACCGTTTCGTCAATAGTGCCATAGCCATGGATTGAACCTAATAAACCAAGCACAGAATGCCCTGCATTAAGTAAACGTATTTTCATGGTTTCATAAGGCGTTACATCAGTAACAAACTGTGCACCAACAACATCCCAATTTGGACGAGAGTCACTAAATGTGTCCTCTATTACCCATTGTGTAAACGACTCACAGGTAATTGGCCACTCGTCGCTAACACCATATGCATCAACCACGTAATCAATATCACTCTTTTTAGATACCGGTGTAATACGGTCAACCATCGCATTTGGAAACGATACGTTTTGCTCAATCCACTCGCTTAGGTCTTTGTCTTGTTCTGTAGCAAAGGCTAAAAGCATTTTGCGTGTTACGTTACCGTTGTGCTGAATGTTATCGCACGACTGTACTGTAAACGCGCCTAGGCCTTGCTCTTTACGAAGTTTTAACGCAGCAGTAATGTAGCCAAACGCTGTAATTGGGTCGTTCGGGTTATTAATGTCGTTAATAATATCTGGATTACTGTAATCAAACTCGCCCGTTGCAGGGTTAAAGTTGTAACCGCCTTCGGTAATAGTAAGCGACACAATTTTAGTATCGCTGCGCGCTAGCTTATTAATTACCGCTTGTTTGTCCTCTGGAGCAAACAAAAAGTCGATCATTGAGCCAATTACTTTGTTATCTATTGTACCGTCTGGGTGTCTAACAGTAAGCGTGTAAAGGTAATCTTGCTGCTTTAAAATATCACGCAGACCACGGTTACCCTCTAAAAGACCAACACCGCATATACCCCATTGCTCAGAGCCCGGAGTTTTTAAAAGCTCGTTAACATACACTGCTTGGTGAGCACGATGAAAACCGCCCACACCAATATGTACAATACCGGCTTTAACTGCGCTACGGTCGTAGGTTGGTGTATCAACATGGCTTGGTAATTGAGCCAAGCTCTGTTGGTTTAGCCCTGTAACTAGAGCGTCAGTGTGTTGGTATTGTGTCATGGTGTGACCTTACTAAACAAAGATAAAATATAAATTACGATACTGTATTACGATAAGTAATTACGATGCTGTATTGAGTACTTTATGGCGTTTTAACGACCAGTACGCAGTAACAAAATAAATAACAGTACAAATAAAACAGGCTATTTCGAATTGCGATTTATTAGCGCTGTACATACTCATAGTTTCACTGAAAAACATCACTTGGCTGGCAAATATGAAAATAATAACCAGTGAAACCGTAGAAACTGCGTTAAGTACTTTTGTAAATACAGAGCTGTCAATTACTGGCTTTGGAATGTCTTTAGCCTCAGCTGCTTGATATTCTTTAATATCACGTTGCTCTTGTTTTTCTGCTGCAATTTCTTGTGTGTAGTCGTCACCAGCGCCGTATTTTTTAGCTAAAAGCGTGTAAACAGCAATCGTGAAAATCCATGTAGGAATAAATAAGTAGTAAAACGACATTACATCAATTGCGTTTAAGCCAAAGCCAAACACAAGTGCTAACGCCCAAGATGCTATAGCCGGTACGCTGCGGGTAATATTTTTATATTTAGCCCAGTAACGTGTTAGGCCAATTTTAGGAAATAACACATGCTCAGCAAACACAATGCCGCCTACTGGTACAACTAATAAGCCTGCGTAAGTAAGTAGCGGAAGCATTTGAGAAAATACAAACGGGAAACATGCAATAATTACGGTTACAACACCTACAATAGCGGTGGTGCGTTCACGTGATTGATTAACAAATATAGATTGCGCTGCAAGGCCTGCACGGTAAAGGTTTGCGTTAGCTGTAGTCCAACCGGCAATAATTACAATAACAAAGCCAGTCCAACCTAATGCATGGTATGCAACATCGCCCGGATCAAGTGATGAAATAGTTGTTTTAAGTAATACCGCAACACCTGCGCCCATAATACCGGCAGAGATCCACGCTAAGTAATGACCAAAAAACATGCCCACACCAGAAAACAAACCATAGCTTTTGCGTTTAGCAAATCTAAAAATAGCCATGTCGATTAAACCAAAGTGAGTTATTGAGTTAGCAGCCCATGCAAAGCCAATCACTTCTAATAGGCCAATGCCCTTTTCACCATCGGCATTGGTGCCCGTCCATATGGAGGAGTCACCTATGGTCATAAAGTCGCTAAAGCTAGTTAAAGAGGTAGAACCTAATACGTGATTTGAAAGCTCAGGGAATAACGCAAACGAGCCTGCAATAAATATAACAAATAGCCACGGCGCACACAGCTTTGAAAAGTCAGCAACCGTAGAAAAGCCATACATCGCAACAAATACAACAATGGAGCCAACAGCTAAAACAATGGCTACAAACCAAAAGCTATTTGGATACCAATCAAGTTGCGCAGGTATATCAAACAAAAACCGCACGGCGGTGGAGGATACCGTGATCATCGCGGCCGATATAACACTAAAAATAACCACGTTAGCCCAGTTATAGAGCTTGGTCATTGAGTTACCAGCAATTTTGTTTAAGTAGTTATATAAACTTAAGCGGGTTTCTACTGCAATGGGTGCAGTAATCAGCCACCAAGAACACATTGCTAACAGGTTACCTATTAATAAACCCAGTAGAATGTCGATGGTTGAAGCGCCTAATGCAACAAACGTTGCACCAATAACAAATTCAGTAGCCGCAACATGTTCGCCGGCGTATAGCCCTGCAAAATGCTTCCAGCCGTGAAGCTTATTATTAGCAACAGGAAGTTGCTCTTCGTTTACATCTTTAAATGTTTGTGTGTGTGGACTCGTTGCCATGGTATTTCCTATTGTTAACAGCAAAGCATTTGATACCAATCTGCATAACTATTTGAATAATTTAACAAGTTAAATCACTCTATATTTAAGCAGATTGGCATAGTACCTACATACTTTGCCTTTTATAATTTGGCTTATAAACGCATGATCTTTTGCCATGTTTTGTTTTATTTTTAGTAAAGCAAAACCATCTACATTTATATTTTGCGTTTGCTTGCCTGTCAGTGTGTAAGGCGAGCAAATCGCGTTTAAAACTTTGTTTATTTAAAAAGCTGCGTGTTTACTGCTTTTTAAGTGCAGGGTATGCACTAAAAAAATCTTGCCAATGCGTTAAATGATCAACATTTGGGTAAGCACTGTGTACATGATTAACAGAGCCTTGCATATGTTGCCCACCGCTGTAATGCAGTACTTGCATATTGGCGTCAATTCCTGCATTTACGCCGGCTTTACTGTCTTCAATTACTAAGCAATGCTCTGGCTTTACACCCATTTGCTTAGCTGCATGTAAAAATAAATCAGGCGCCGGTTTACCACGCTTAACTTCGCTGCTGGTAAAAACCGTATCGCTAAAGTACTTACTTAAACTCACTACGCTCAACGCTTTTGCGGTGCGTGCTGGGCTACTGCTTGTAGCTATACAAATAGGCACAGCTAAATTGTTAAGTACGTCTTCTATACCATCAGTCGTGGTTAGTCCGGTTTCAAATTCGTTTAATAGTGCCTCGCGGTAGTCACCTTCAAAGCTTTCAGGAAGAGTGACATTAAATGCATCCGCTATTTTTTGGCTTACTGTTTTAAAGTTGCAGCCTAAAAAGTGTTGCTGTACATAAGCGCGGTCAATCTCAACGCCTTTTTCAACAAGCATATTAATGAGTACTTGTGCGCTTAAAATTTCGCTATCAATAACAACGCCATCACAATCAAATATCACTAGCTCAATATTAGTATTCATCTTGTCACCTTATTAACACTGTTTGGTTTAGCTAATTTAAGTATAACGAGTTAAGCGCGATTAATATTGTGCAACTTTTTAGTGCAACTCAGTAATGGGCATAAGCTCACTGGTTGAGCATATTCCCTTTATTGTGCGAATATGTCAACACACTGTAAGTATAAAACGCACCAGCTTGGTGAAAATACCGCCAGATAAAACTAAAAACCTTTGTATTTAATAAATTTTATAAAAGCATATTGCGACTAAGGTCGTAGTAAAAAAATTACATTAATGTAAAAAGTGTATCTGCAAATTCATCTCATCTGTTTTACAAATTACATCAATCTAATTAATCAGTTTTACCGAAGTTAATAAAATTAATACTATCGTTAACAGATTAACAGCCTGCACCACTGCCGGCACTTTTAAATAGATGAGGTCGACAATGAATACTCAAATAAACAAAACAAAATTAACACTAACTGCACTGGCACTTGCAATGGCATTACCGGCAAGCGCAGCAACAACTCTTACTAAAGATAACGGCGCAGCTGTTGGCGATAACCAAAATTCAATTACTGCTGGCGAACGTGGCAGTGTATTACTAGAAGACGTGCAACTAATTCAAAAACTGCAACGCTTTGCACGTGAGCGTATTCCTGAGCGTGTTGTGCATGCTCGTGGTACTGGCGCACACGGTGTGTTTGTAGCATCAAAAGAGCTAGATGATTTAACAATTGCAGCACCGTTTGCAAAAGCTGGTAAAGAAACAGACGTATTTGTTCGTTTTTCATCGGTAATTCACTCAAAAGGCAGCCCAGAAACACTGCGTGACCCACGTGGCTTTGCAACTAAGTT
The DNA here is from genome assembly GCF_014163655.1 of Pseudoalteromonas sp. SR45-1. Classification (NCBI taxonomy): domain Bacteria; kingdom Pseudomonadati; phylum Pseudomonadota; class Gammaproteobacteria; order Alteromonadales; family Pseudoalteromonadaceae; genus Pseudoalteromonas; species Pseudoalteromonas sp. SR45-1. The sequence continues at coordinate 105,452 of NZ_JACJDR010000004.1, forward strand.
TTACACAGACCAAGGTAACTGGGATTTAGTAGGTAACAACTTACCGGTGTTCTTTATTCGCGATGCGATTAAATTTCCAGACATGGTTCACTCTTTAAAACCATCTCCGGTTGATAATATTCAAGATCCTAACCGCGTATTTGACTTTTTCTCGCACGAACCAGGTTCTACACAAATGCTAACGTGGGTTTACAGCGACTACGGTACACCAGCAAGTCTTCGTAAAATGGACGGTTGGGGTGTACATGCATACAAAATGATTAACAAATCGGGCGATGTTAAATACGTTAAGTTTCATTGGGTAAGCCAACAAGGTATTGATAACCTTGACGCAAAAGAAGTAGCTAAAGTGCAAAGCCAAGACTTCCAACACTTAACACGCGACCTTTACAGCGAAATTGGCAAAGGCAATTTCCCTAAATGGGATCTGTACATTAAAACGCTTGATCCATCGCAGCTTGATGACTTTGATTACAACCCGTTAGATGCAACAAAAATGTGGTTAGACATTAAAGAAACTAAAGTAGGAACAATGACCCTAAACCGTATGCCAACTAACTTCTTCCAATCTACGGAACAAGTAGCAATGGCACCGGCAAACATTATTCCAGGTATTGAGCCATCAGAAGACAGACTATTACAAGGTCGTATGTTTTCTTACGCTGATACACAAATGTACCGCCTAGGTGCTAACCACCAGCAACTGCCAATTAACCGTGCAAAAGTTGAAGTGGTTAACTACAACCAAGACGGCGCAATGAATATTGGTAACACTACAAGCAATGTGAACTACCAGCCAAGCCAAGAAAACGTAGCTGAAAACCCAATTGCACGTAGAATTAACACAGAGCTAAAAGGCTTTGTACAACAAGCTGCGATTAAAAAGCAGCAAAACTTCGCGCAAGCAGGTGTTATATACCGTGGTTTTAGCAAGCAAGAACGTACAAACCTAATTAATAACCTAGCAGGCGATTTAGGCAAAGTGCAAAACAGCAGTGTTAAACACAAAATGCTTAGCCACTTTTATAAAGCTGATAGTGAGTACGGTACACGCTTAACTAAAGCTGTAAACGGCGACCTTAAAATGGTTAAACAACTAGCCGCTAACTTATAAGCAACTAGTTAAAAGCAATTAGTCCCAACTAAATAGCTATTTAAACCACAATCATGAGGAAGGAATAAACCCTTCCTCTTTTATAAGAGACAATTGTTATGCGTAATTTATTAATTATAGTCGCTCTATTTCTGAGCTTTACCAGTAGCGTTTACGCTCAAAATACATCAGATACACAAACACCCAGTACGCAATCTGAAACCCAACATTCTGCAAAAACTCAATACGATAGTTTATTTGCTTATTACTTTGCCGCAGCACGCACAAACGACACAGCTGTAATAGAGCAATTTGTAGATGCCGGTATTCCTATCGACAGCTACAACAATAAAGGCTACACCGCGTTAATGATTGCTACTTACCATGGTAATAAAAGCACGGTTAACACACTTTTACACTTAGGCGCTAATGCCTGTCTAGAAGATAACCGTGGCAACACAGCGCTAATGGCCGCTATTTTTAGAGGTGAATTTAGTATAGCTAAAACACTCGTATCACTTGATTGCGACAACGCGCATCAAAACAAAGCCGGTCAAACAGCAGAGCAATTTGCACAAACATTTGGTCAACAAAAAGTTATAGAGTTACTAGCGCAGGTAAATAATGCAAAATAATCTGCACGCAACAAAAAGCCCTAAAATAATAGGGCTTATTTTTAATAAAATTAGCCTTATGTTGCAGACGCTATTTGAGGTTGTTTAGGCTTTTCTCGCGTTACAAAGTAGCAAATTAGCGAGCCCACTGTTACCAGTACAACCCCCTGCCAAAACGAAGCGCTCAGCGTAATAGATAAATACAACGCCGAAATAATAGTAGAAAACACCGGTGTAAAGTACGAAAGTGTTCCCAACAGCATTAAGTTACCGCCAATTATAGCTTGATTCCACAGTGCATAACCGCTCCCCACTACTACACCAGCTAATAGCAATGTTATGCTTGAGCCCAGTGAAAACGTTAATGGCGCTTCATTACTAAAACCATATTGCGCCCACAAACTCATTGCCGTGACAGTAAAAAATAACGTAATAGCATTTTTACCATTACTCAGCTTTTGCGTAACTACGCAATAAATAGCCCATATAAACGCTGCAGCTAATGCCATTAAGTAAGTAGCAGGATTATCAGCAAAGTTAGTAACAAGCGTATCGAGTGACATTTTTTGATCGCCTGTAATACACCAAGCAACGCCTAAAAAAGCAATGATCATGCTTGGGTAAACCCAGAAACTTACTTTTTTACGACCAATAATAATAGAGAGCAGTATAGTCAGCGTGGGCCATAAATAATTAATAACCGCCATTTCCATTGCCTGATGACGGCTGTTTGCCATACCAATAGAAAGCGCCAAGCAAATTTCGTACGATACAAATAATAAAGTACCTATTACCAAGTAACGTTTCGAAAAACCACTAAACTTGGGCACTCCCATAACCAAAATTAAAAATATCGCACTGACAGAATACATAGCCGCCGCACCACCAATGGGGCTAAACAACTCAGAAATATCCCGTAGTAATGCAACTAAGCAACTCCACAGTAATATGGCCGCGACTCCATAAAGCGTGTATTTATTTTTGCTTATAAAATCCATTTGCCAATCCAAAAGTACTACTCGTAAATTTGAAACTAAACTAACAGTAATTATTTAATTAAACAATAAGGGTCTGTTGTTCTTTCAAGGTTGAATTTGCAGCAGTCTGTTTGGTATTTAGGCAAGGCAGAGCCTATATAGTGTGGTTATTCCCCATTAATGGGCGATAACGTAGCATTAATGCCAAACAGGCGCTGCCCAAAGGGTTCTTCCTAGGGGCTACTTACTCTTTGTTGCCTACATGGATGTAGGTAAGGGGCGTGAGCAGGACGCGGAAGCTTTGCTCGGTTTTTACTTAGCCCACTAGGTTACAAATCTCGCGCCGCGATTAAATAGCCCCTAGTTTGAACAAATTTTAATCCGCAAAGATCAACAGACCCTAAAGTTAATAGCTTAAACCTCTCATTTGTTTTTAGCATTCACCCTTTTTAGTAATTGACCTTTTGGTCAGTAAAGCTACAATCAATCAATACGTTAAACACGCAAACTTTATAATGACCACACAAATAAAACCAAATAAAAAAGAAGTCACACGCGAGAAAAACCAAAAACTAATTTTAGATGCCGCCGAGCAATTGTTTTCGCAATTAGGTTACGACGGAGCAAGTATGAGCATGGTTGCTAAAGAAGCGCAGGTGCCAAAAGCTAATATTTTGTATTACTTTAAAAGTAAGGATGGTCTGTACGAGTCTGTGATTGACCGCATAATAGCTAATTGGAACTTAGGGCTCGATAACGTCACAATTAACGACGATCCAGCTACCGTGCTTTATAACTATATTAAAAGCAAAGTAATACTGGCCGTAAATCAGCCAATGCAATCTCGCTTATTTGCCAGTGAAATACTGCGCGGTGCACCCTATTTACAAAACTACTTTAGAACCAATACCCGCCCTTGGGTTAAACAAAAGGTTGATGTACTTCAAGCATGGATGGACGCTGATAAAATGGATAAGGTTGATCCCTACCATTTGCTCTTTACTATTTGGTCTACCACGCAATATTACGCCGACTTTCAGGCTGAGGTTTTACTCGTAATGAACAAATTAGAGTACGACGAAACCGATGTGGCACAAATTACGCAATCAATTGCCCACATAATTTTAAAAGGTATTGGTCTTAAAATACCTGAGCAAAGTGAGACTTAACCCATGACACCCTTTACTACACCCGATTTGTTTGACGATCACCGCGATAACGTGCAAGTAGCAGACAGCGGCCTTTATCACTTTGGTAAAAAAACCACGTTTTATGGCAAAGTAGTTACCGTTACCTGCCCAGAAGACAACTCTTTTGCCGCCGATATATTGCATGAAAATGGTGAAGGTAAAGTATTGGTTATAAACGGGTTTGCGAGCAAACGCTTTGCGTTTATAGGCGATATTATGGCTGAGCGTGCCCTAAATAATGGCTGGGAAGGCGTAATAATAAATGGCTGTTGCCGAGATATAGAAATACTTGCCACGATGAACTTACCTGTAATGGCGCTAGGCTCTACACCGCGTAGTACCTTAAAGCGCGGCTTTGGTGATAAAAACCAAGCTGTTACCATGCTTAGCACCACTATTGAACCTAACAATTGGGTTTACGCCGATATTAACGGTTTAATCATCAGTAAAACGCCCCTTATTTAGCACTCAAAACCATATAAATAGAGACCAACTTGGTGCATCTGCGCACCAAGTTGGTTTGTTTTAGCTCATTTTAATCTCACTATTTCTACAGCCCACATTTACAAATCTCATACAACCCAACAAAACCTGACCAGTTGGACAGGATTTTAATTTATGGCATTCCTCTTGCTTAGTCTAAGCACTATAAAATCAAAACTACCGATTAAAAAGCGGAGCCTTAGCAATTGTATTAAATTAGTGATCTATTATAACGCGAAGAAAATGACGCAGTGAGTGCGCTATTTAATCCGATAAAATGATCATGTTTTTAATAAAATTGGTATTCATAATAATAATAACCAGCCCGCTTTTTAATCACTCTTAACTTAATAAGTAAGTACTTGGTCAGTTTTATAATAATGAGCTGCAAATGAGTGATAAAAAAAACAACAAAGGTATATTTTGCAATCACGGTCCTACCCTGTGGCAAACAAACCACTCTGGAGTGCTTGCAAACAATCGCTTAGCTGTAAAAGATGTATTTGCAGTAAAGGGCGAGCGTAACAGCGCAGGCAACCCACACTGGTTTAAAACAGCTAAACCGGCTCAAAATACGGCAAGCTCGGTTAATAAGCTCATGACCGCTGGTTGTAACTTTATAGGCTTTACCCATACTGACGAGCTGGCTTATAGCTTAGAGGGTAATAATATACATTATGGCGCTGCGCAAAATCCTAAATTAAAAGGGCATGCTTGCGGTGGTTCGAGTATGGGGTCTGCTGCTGCAGTTGCTGCTAACTTAGCTGATATTGGCTTAGGCACCGACACCGGCGGCTCAATTAGAATACCCGCCAGCTATTGTGGTTTATATGGCATAAGGCCAAGCCATAACGTGATTGAAAAAGACGGCCTAATACCGTTGGCTCCGCCTTTTGATACCATAGGTTGGCTTACCCAAAGCGCCGAGCTATTAAGCGATGTAGGTAATGTACTGCTACCAAATCAAGCTATTAATAACGTTGATACCTTAGTTATTTGCGAGCCGTTATTTGAACTCGTTGACCCTGTTTTACAAGCCCCACTTAAACAATTGCTTGAAAAAACCAAGCCTAATTTTAAGCACCATAAAGAATTTGAACTACCTAACAGCAGCTTATTAAATGAACTTGCTGATAGTTTTAGAGTACTGCAAGGGCGAGCAATCGCAAAAACGCATAAAGACTGGCTTCAATTGCCGGGGCAACTTCCCCAGTTTGCTCCAGCAATTGCGGCACGTTTTAATATGGCGCTTGCCCTAACTGTTCAAGAAGAACAAGAAGCACTAAAAGTACAAACCCAATGGCAAACACTAATAGCTAAAAACCTAAATACAAACAGCTGTTTATTTTTGCCAACCACCCCCACAACCGCACCTAAATTAGGCGCCGACACAAGCGCCTTACGCATGCAAATTATTACGCTTTCGGCAATTGCAGGGCTTAGTGGCTCAGCGCAAGTGCATTTACCGCTGGCTGATTTAGCAAATGATCATCCGTATGGTTTTTCATTAATGATGAGCCACGGTAACGATAAAAGCCTACTTGCTTGCGTTAAGCACCTAGCTGCACACTTTAAACAGGACACACCGGCATGACCACACACAACATTGCATTTACCGCGTCTCATTTTTCGGCCACTGAGGCGGGTATAAATATACTAAAACAAGGCGGTACAGCTACCGAGGCTATGGTAGCGGCTGCCGCTGCTATTAGCGTTGTATATCCACATATGAACTCAATTGGTGGCGACAGCTTTTGGCTTATCGATAACCCAAACCAAAAAACGCCTACCGCTATTGACGCCTGCGGCCGTGCAGCAACTAATACAACGCCCTATAACTCGCTCGCGCAAATATCAGAGCGCGGCGGGTTAAGCGCACTGACTCAAGCGGGTACAATTCGCGGTTGGCAAAAGGCGCTTGAACTAGATGAGCACGCAGCACTACCACTGTCACAAATTTTAGCACCCGCTATTGAGCTTGCGCGCGAGGGTTTTACCGTTACAAAAAGCTTGCAAGCAGGCTGCGAAAAGCTAGCCACTGCTAACAATACCAATGAGGCGTTTAAAAGCCTCTACATACCCAATGGCAAGCCCTTGCAAGCAGGTCAACATTTTAAAAACCCTAAACTTGCAGCAACGTTTGAATACCTAGCAAAACATGGCTTAAACGCATTTTATGAAGGCGCACTTGCCAACTCATTTGCCGCCGACTTAGCAAAAGCAGGCAGCTCAATTACCGCAGGTGACATTGCAAATACTAAAGCCGAGGTAGTTACTGCGCTAAATGCAAACCTCAGTGGTATTGATTGCTACAACTTACCCGCGCCAACACAGGGCGTGCATTCACTACAAATAATTGGTGCCGTAAATAAGTTAAAGCATTTAGCTAAAACCGATGCCGACTGGACACATTTAATTGTTGAGGCAACTAAACAAAGCTTTACCCATCGCCCTACCCTTTGGGCTGACCCTGAAGCATTAGGAGACGATTATAAAAACGCACTAACCGATAATCGCTTAAGCGAACTTGCTAACAATATTGATATGGCCAAAGCCAAAAAATGGCCATTTAACGCAGAGCCTGGCGATACTGTGTGGATGGCAGCCAGAGATAAAAACGGGCAATTAGTCAGCTTTATTCAAAGCATTTACTGGGAATTTGGCAGCGGAATATTAATGAGTGAAGGCGGCTTTGTGTGGAATAACCGTGGTTTAAGCTTTAGTTTAAACAATCAAGATACCAACGCCCTTGCCCCAAATAAAAAGCCCGCTCATACACTTAACCCAGCACTGGCAAAGTTTAGCGATGGTCGTCGACTTGCTTACGGAACAATGGGCGGTGAAGGGCAGCCACAAACTCAAGCCGCTGTTTTTGCAGGCTACGCGTGGCGAAATAAATCTATAAAACAAGCAATTAGCGACCCTCGTTGGTTACTTGGACGAACATGGGGCGATACGAGTACAAATTTAAAAATTGAAAAAGAGTTAGTTTTTCATATAGAACATGAATTAAATCAACGTGACCACGATTGGGTAAGCGTTGATAATAATAACGAAATGATGGGGCACGCTGGGGCTATTTTAGATACACCTACAAGCCTTGAAGCTGCAACAGATCCTCGTTCAGATGGACGTGCAACAGTAACTACAGCAGGAACACAATGTCAGAAATAATAAATCAATGGCCAATTATAGTAGCCTTAATAGCAACCGGTATTTTTGCCGGTATTTTAGCAGGACTTTTTGGTGTAGGCGGCGGTATTGTTATCGTCCCTGTGCTGTATTTTTTACTGCAAGGTTTTGGCGTAAGCCCAGAGTCGGCAATGATGATAGCCACCGCTACATCACTTGCAACCATAGTACCTACTTCGCTTTCATCTATTCGCTCGCATCATAGCAAAGGGAATATTGACCTTGCGCTAATAAAATACTGGGCACCATTTATTTTAGTTATGGCCGTTGTAGGCAGCTACTTAGCGCACTCAATACGCGGTAATGCACTGGTACTTATGTTTGCCTGTATTGCTATTTTAGTCAGTTTAAACATGCTATTTAGAGCCGGCGCACCCGCGCTTGTAAAACAACTGCCAGGAAAATTTGGTCAAGGCGTTATGGCAAGTCTTGTAGGTGGTTTGTCGGTAATGATTGGCATAGGTGGCGGCACTATTGGCGTACCTATGCTAAACGCATTTAATGTACGCGCCCATGTTGCAGTAGGTACTGCGGCCGTTTTTGGTTTATTGATTGCACTACCTGGCGTTATTACCTTATTAAGTATTGGCACAACGCCAACCGATGCTCCCCTAGGTACGTGGGGGTTGGTTAACCTCCCTGCCTTTTTTCTTATTATTCCGTTGACTATTTTATTTGCGCCTATTGGCGTAAAAATTGGTAGCAAGCTGGATCAAAAACAACTAAAACGCGCCTTTGCCGTTGTCTTAATGATAACCGGCATACGCATGCTTATTCAGACTCTGGGAGCCTAAAATATGTTTAATAACACGCAAGTTCAAACCTTAAACCCACCACAGCGTTTATTAATGGGACCAGGCCCAATTAATGCCGACCCTCGTGTTTTACGTGCTATGTCGGCGCAGCTTATAGGCCAATACGACCCAGTAATGACCGGTTTTATGAACGAAACCATGGCACGTTACCGCGAAATTTTTAAAACCAAAAACGAATGGACCATGCTAATAGATGGCACATCGCGCGCAGGGATTGAAGCCGTATTATGCTCAATTTTACGCCCAGGCGATAAAGTCCTTGTGCCAATTATGGGGCGCTTTGGCCACCTACTTGCTGAAATAGCAGAACGCGTTGGCGCAAAGGTGCACACAATAGAAGTACCGTGGGGCGAAGTGTTTACGCCAGAACAAATCGAAAAAGCCATTGTTGATGTAAAACCCCATGTACTTGCTATGGTACAAGGCGATACATCCACCACCATGAACCAACCTCTTGAGCATATTGGCGATATTTGCCAAAAGCACGATGTACTATTTTATTGTGATGCTACCGCCTCCATTGTGGGTAACGAACTTCCTGCCGATGAATGGAAACTCGATGCACTTTCTGTTGGTCTGCAAAAGTGTTTAGGCGGACCTTCTGGATCAGCGCCATTAACACTGAGCGACAAATGCGCTGATTGGATCCAAAAACGTAAAAAAGTAGAGGCGGGTATTCGTACAGCGGAGCATACCGACGGCACCGAGCCCTTTGTACGCTCAAACTACTTTGATTTAGGTATGATCATGAATTACTGGGGGGAAGAGCGCCTTAATCATCATACCGAAGCCACCAGCATGCTGTATTGCGCCTCAGAATGCGCCCGCATTGTTATTGAAGAAGGCGTGGATAACTGCGTAGCGCGCCACAAATTACATGGCGATGCCATGCTAACAGGCATTCAAGCACTGGGCTTAAATGTATTTGGCGATTTAACGCATAAAATGAACAACGTACTGGGTGTGTATATACCCGAGGGCATTAATGCCGATCACGTACGCGGGCAAATGCTAACCGATTTTGGAATAGAAATTGGCACCTCGTTTGGCCCGCTGCATGGCAAGATTTGGCGTATTGGCACCATGGGTTACAACGCCCGTAAAGATGCCGTATTACAAACATTGGCAAGCCTAGATGCCTGCTTACATGCCAACGGTTACAAAGGCCCTAAAGGCGAAGCCGCCATTGCCGCCCTTGCTCACTATAAATAAAAAAAGGATTTAGCATGACGATTGTAAGCCCACAACACAGCCCTTTATTAGACAAAGAACTTGCTGATGAATACGCAACACGCGCTTTATCTCGCTGTAAAACCCTCAGCGCACTATCGCAAATGCAAGGCGGTATTCACCGCGTGTACTTATCAAAAGAGCACAAAGAGTGTAACGCCGTTACTGCATCGTGGATGGTTGAGGCAGGCATGCAATCGTGGCAAGACGAAGTGGGCAACCTTTGGGGGCGACTAAAATCATCAAACCCACATGCTAAACGTTTAATTATAGGATCGCACCTCGACACCGTACCAAACGCAGGTGCGTTTGATGGTATTTTAGGTGTACTACTGGGGATAGAAATTGCAGCGCTTGCACATAAGTTAAAGCTCGACCTGCCCTTTCATTTAGATGTAGTGGGCTTTTGCGATGAAGAAGGCACCCGCTTTGCCACCACTTTAATTGGCTCAAAAGCCCTCGCTAACGAATTTGACCCACAGTGGCTAAACATTGAAGACACAAACGGCATAACTATGCGCCAAGCCATGCTCGACTTTGGCCTAAACCCCAACGACTATGCAAAGGCCGCACTAAACAAAAACGAATTACTAGGTTACTGGGAAACTCATATTGAACAAGGTCCTGTACTCGAATCGGTTAATCAGGCGTTAGGCGTTGTAACTGCAATCGCAGGAGCAAAGCGCGCCATGCTTACCCTAACAGGCCAAAGCGGTCATGCGGGTACAACCCCAATGAACTTGAGGCAGGATTCACTAGCAGGCTGCGCTGAATTAGTAACCGAAATTGAAAAACTAGCAAGTAATGCTAAAAATGGCGAAGTTGCCACCGTAGGGCAAATACAGTCTCGCCCTGGGGCTACAAACGTGATTGCAGGCAAAACAACCATAAGCCTAGACGCACGCGCACAAAGCGACACCGATCTCGCTAACTTACTAAGCGTCATACAAAACAGCGCTCAATCTATAGCAAGCAAACGCAATTTAACGCTTGATTGGCAATGGACGCATGCCGCCGATGCCGTAGCCTGCGACACCACTATTCAGCATTTGTTTTCAAGCGCATGTAAACTCAATAACCAAGCATCGCCTTCACTTGCCTCAGGCGCAGGGCACGATGCAATGGCAATCGCTCCAATTTGCCCCGTTGGCATGTTGTTTATACGCAGCCCTGGCGGTATAAGCCATCACCCAGCAGAAGCCGTTATAGACGGCGATGTAACAAAGGCACTCAGTGTAATGTACAGCGCGCTTTTACTTTATGTGAAAGAGTGTGAGTGATTTAAGGTAATCGAGTAAACCAAGTATATTAACTTGGTATGCTTAGGGGCTTAAACCTCCTCAAAGTCATTTGGAGGTTATTACTGAAGGCAGGTAAATGCAGGAATATACGTTATTTAAAGTAGCTTTATCGGGCTGCCCTTTGCTCTTTTAGGCTAAGGCGTTTATGTGAGCTATATACATGTTGAATGTTTGTACCATTAACCAAATATGCATCCATTTCGACGGTAATTAAACCCGATAATGGCTTGATTTCTAGAACACCCAACTCACCTAAATTTGCAGATAGTAAAGTATTATTTCTAATAGCTAACAAAGTTTTGTCAGTATCTCGTAAGTCACCATTCACATATAATTTAGCACCACTAAACCAAGTGTTAATTATTTTAACTTTGATTGACTTAACAGTAAATTCAAAGGATTTTCTCATCAGATCTCCATACCCAGAAATGTAATTATTATACTTTATGTTTTTATATGCTTGGCGAACAAGCACTTTCTTTTAATACCCGTTTAGTCGATGCTGGGTAATTTTTTAGTGCAGCCAAAGGGCGAATTGGCCGCTGAACCAAATTACCTGAGCAGTTTGGGCACACGTTATTTAATACCGTTTGAGCACAGCCAGAACAAAATGTGCATTCAAATGAACAAATAAAAGCCTCTGTGGACTTTGCAGGTAGATTCTTATCACAACATTCACAATTAGGTCTTAAATCTAGCATTTAGCGCTCCCTTTTATCCACCCAATGCTGAGTAAATATCTATTACCTTTTATAACTTTTGATACCTGATGCTCACTTACATCAGGGCGGAATAGCTTAACCCGCTTTGTTTCAAATATCGGATTACTGCAAATAAACTCACCACCCAAATCTGCTTTTTTAAGCACTATATTCAACCGATAGTGTTTACCAGATTCAACTTTGTCTGTGTGTGGTGCTATTTCACTTCCTTGTGGGAATTTAAGCAAATATGTATCAAATTTAATTGGCCACGTAGCACCACAAATCAACATTTTATCGTAGCCTGATTTTTGTCGGCCTCGCTCCCAACAAAATAATTTACTCAAAAAAAACATACAATCCCTCGAAACAGCTAATAAGCTGCAGGTTAACTCGTTTTTTTATTTTTATTGATAAACAAACCATAGCCGAGTTCATATTTTGATTCAATCGATTACTGTATTTTAGGTGGGATATAAAAGGGAGTTTTAATGGGGTTTTGATTGGCGTTTTAATAGACATTATGGTGGCTATAATTGACAGAAAATCAAAATATAGCCACCCGTTTTACTTTAATGCTTATTTAAGGTCTTATTTAATCGTTACCTTTGCATCACTTACCCATGTTTCAGTTATAGCTTCATCATTTTTATCAACTAAATACGCGCGTATGTTCACCGGATTGCTGTTAGCTTGTTTGTAGTCAAACGCTAATCGCCATTGGTTTGTACCAACTACCGGATAAACTCCAATAGGTTCTAATATTTCACCGTTGCTGGCTTCAACAATCGGCTTTATACCACTTTTGTTATCTAATCCTTTAAATGCTGGACCTTCAAAATCAATCACCATTTTGTTAACGCCTTTAGGAATAGGCTGGCCGGGAATTCCGCCTAAGCCTTGGCGAGTATTTACAACGCTTGCAAGGTTTTTTGATTTTGGATCGAGTGGACGCCATTCAATATCATAAGAAAAGGTAAACTCATCACCTTTGCGCGCCTCTTTTTCAGGCACCCAATAGGCAACAATATTGTCGAACGTTTCATCTTTTGTAGGAATTTCGATTAACTGTACTGCGCCTTTGCCCCAATCGTCAGTAGGTTTTATCCACGCTGATGAACGCTTATTGTAAAATACGCCGTCGTCCTGGTAGTTATTAAAGTCACGGTCTCTTTGGATTAAGCCAAACCCTTTTGGGTTCTCATCAATAAAACTATTGGTCGACACCGACTGAGGATTATTTAATGGGCGCCAAACGTATTGACCCGATCCTGTGTGAATCGCCAGGCCATCGCTATCGTGAATTTCTGGGCGCCAATCTTTAGCTTCTGTTTTATCTTTTTGTGAGTACCAATACATACTGGTTAACGGTGCTACGCCTAAGCGTTCAACATCGGCGCGCATATACAAATTTGCCGTTACAGAGGTAATATGGCCTTTGGCTTCTTTGTTATCTTTACTTAAACCAAATCGATAAGCACCAGTGATAGAAGGCCCTTCAAGCAATGCCCAAACAGACACACTTTCACCTTTTTTCTCTGCGGGGCCAATCCAAAATGCAGAAAAGCGCGGAAATTCTTCTGGCTGATTCATGCCCGTATTAATCGCGATACCTCGGGCCGAGAGTCCATATTGCCCCTCTGGGCCGTCGGTACGAAAATAAGACGCGCCTAAAAAAGATATCCAATCGGGTTTCATATCTGGGCGCATTATTCTAAAGCCTGCAAATCCAAACCCTTCTGGGAGATCGTGAGCTGGGCTATTATCGGGCATATCAAAAACGTCATTACTAAAAGGTACATTTTGAACCTGATTTTTATCATCTCTGATGTAAATACTTACTGGCTCAGGAAAATATCGGCCAGGGTAAAATAATTGTACGGGCGCCTTTTTTCCACTTGGGTATAAGGTTTCATCTTCTTTAAAGCGTATTTTCCAGTGTTCGTCATACGTAATTTTATCGATTAACTCCGGCGCTGGCACCTTAGTTGGCGTATAGGGCTTTTCGGCTGAGGCTTTTGCTAGGGCTTTTAAGTCTTCGAATGAAAACTCCGTTTTATCTACTGCTTCTGTCGCGTAAGACGACATCGAAGTGCTAAAAATAATTGCGATAAATAACTTTAATTTCATAAAAAGAATATCCAATAAATTGAGTCAAATAAAAATGGGAACGCTGCACGAACGTATGTTTAACTTAAAGTTCTGTATGGATATTACGTGACGTAATATGAACTAGCGTTTACTAAAGTATTGTTATTTGACTACAGGAGCTCCCATAGTTATTTTTTTAGGGTATTGGTTTTAAGGGAAATTGCGCGCGTTTGATGATATCGCTGAAGTGAAATAAGCGGGGATAGCGCAATTTATTATTAGATCGCTGATATTCAAATGGATAAGGCTTGTATTTAGTCGGTGGAAAATGAAGAGGCTCACCCCTTTTAAAACTTGCAATTAATGGCTGAGTTTTATTTGGCCCTCACTTCAGGGCATGTTTTTATGTTTTTGAAGTTAATTTTTCAATAGCATCTTTAGCTTCTTTCAAACTTACACCATGAACAGATCTATAATATTTTATTGCTCTAACTTTATGACCTGATTTTAAAGCAACAATAACATCACCTTCAGTTACGCTGCCATGCTTAGGTATTGAGTTACCAAATATTAATATAAATAAAACTGCAATAACCGCTAAAACACCCCAAATATATTCAATTTCCATAAATATCCTCGATGTTCGAAAAATAATGAGCCTGTAGGTTAACTCGTTTTTTATTTATTTTTATTGATAAACAAACCATAGCTGAGTTCCTCTTTTGTTTGTAATAATGTTCACCAAGAGCAAAATGTATTTTTATTTTATCTTATTTTAATTATTCTTATTGGCTACTGGTTAAATAGCCTTTCGCATTTTATTTAATAACTCGTAGCATGCTTTATACAACAGTATTTCCATGTCTTCGTTATGGTACAAAGGACCCCAACGAAAAAAGCCTCTTAAGCTAAATTTTTTAGCTATGAATTCGCGCCACGTAACAGATTTAGAAACGCTGAACGTTTTAATCGTCTTATTGTGTTTAATATTATACAAGCGCGATACTAACTTAACTTTTGGTCGCCAAAATAGCGGAATAATAGCTGTATCAAAATCTATAGTGAATGCATCACCACCATGCAAAGTAACTATAACAACATCTAAACCAATATCTGACTTTTTAGGCTCTTTAATAGACGAAATACTGTGAAGACAAAAAATATCTTCAAGCTTCTTGTGCATATGATCTTGTAGTGAATCGCCCGTTATATAAAAAAACGACTCTACCTTAGAAAAATGGCTGTTATTAGCTACAGCTAACGATCCCAAATAAACATTTGGCTTTTCAGAGCTAAACCAATCGAATAGCAAATTTAAATTCCTTTTTTACTTATGCCGAATAAATAGGCCGTAAGGTTGTTATCTAAGGTTAGGGCGAAAAAGCAAAAACCAGCTGTTTTTGCTCTGCTTTACGATTTGTTTATTTACGCTCAACTATTTTCGACGTAATTGAATACCAAGTAATGTACCTAATAAAACAGCAATAACATGCAGCAAAGCTGAAATTAAATATATCAGAGGATCCATTGATATTTCTAATAAAATGTATAGTAAGGCACCGACACTTAGATCAATAAACCAATAAACCGCCGCAACTAAAAAGGCTTGTTTATACGGACTCACTGTTTGCTTATAGCCTAGGTAACAATAAACGATTAAAGAGGTTACAAATCCGAGGACGTAATAAGTAAAAGTTAATGAGGTACTTTGAGTCATTTCATCAAAGCCAACAATCTTTGTTGCTATTGTTGATAAAGCAACTAGCAATAAATACAAGCCTACTGAAAAGAGTACAATCCTAGAGCATTTCACGATAATCCTTTAGCAATACAACGAGGCTGTAGAATAACTTCTATAGCCAAATTCAATTAATTAGTTTCTTTAATTAACTCTAAGCATTTTAAAGCAATGTGTAATAAATGTATTACCCATTAAACAGGCTGTTTTCATAAAAAGAGTAATTCTACAATCTCAACGCCTCAATTAAACAGCGTAAAATAGCTGGTTACAATAAGCTAGGTACGAACAAAAAACTAACTATTAGAAGTCCGTTTAAGCAACTATTAGAGTTCAGTAGCTTGTACATATTTACAGCACTCTCTTAACAAGGTCTCTGCGGCCTCTTTGTTAGACTGATCATGTTTACTCGAACCTAGTTCAACACCCATTGCCGTATAAACACTGCTATTTAATTGTAAATATTTAGTTTGATTAGGTGCAATTATTAGCTGTTTTGTATTACTCCACACTCCTGTGAGTGGGCTCCAGCTAATTTTTAAATCGTAATTACCCGCAGGTAATTTTATGTAAGAGAAAGTATTGTTTGGTAGTGCTACAATTTTTTTATCATTTATACTTACACGCATATCTGATGCCGCTGGTGGGGTTAACAACCTATGGAATACTAAAACACTTTGCTCTTCATTTGGTTGAGGTAGCTGTACCTGGTCAAAAGTTAAAGCATCTCTTGGGGCTGAAGCACAACCACTTAAAAATAATAGTAAGAAAAAATATATATAACGCATAAACACCTATCAGATTTGAATTATAACGAGCCTGTAGATTAACTCGTTTTTTATTTTTTTTGATAAACAAACCATAGCTGAGTTCCTATTTTGGTTCAATCGTTATTGCATTTCACGTGGAATATAAAAAGAGGACTAGGTGTTGTTTTAATTGACGTTTTGGAAGGTATTACTGGAAATTTAGTATGCTAACTGTTTGTTATTATCCTAACTTGCCGTATTTCAGAGTACTCGGACTGAATTAACCCAAAGCATTTAAGATCGTGAAACTGATTTTTCCAGTAACCACTTTGACGCCTTATACCTTCCTCTTTGAACCCAACTTTTAAAAGGAGTGACTCAGATGCAGAGTTTCCAAGAACAGTATCGCCTTGAATACGATTAAGTTTACCGCAAGATAAGTCACCTGAAAATGCGGCTTTAACTATTCGATGAACTGCTTCAGTGGAAAAACCCTTACCCCAATATTTAGGTAGTAAATCATATCCAATAACAGCATTTTTCATTTTAGGACTCCAAGTATTAAAGCCGCAAGTACCTATAAGTTGATCTGTTTCTTTTAGGCGAATAGCCCAACGAATACCTGAGTTTTCTTTAAAACGAGCGTTAAAAAACTCAATTAAATGGCTGGCTTGTGACAGTTCAGTAAACGCCTCTAAATCATAATATTCTACAACTGAATTGTCCGAGAACAACTCAAACAAACTATTTGAATCTTCTTTTGATAATTGATCTAACCTTAAGCGATTTGTCTCTAAAGTTGGAAATGACAACCTAAATCCTCCGTGAAATATAACAAGCCTGTAGATTAACTCGTTTTTTAATTTTTTATTGATAAACAAACCATAGCTGAGTTCCTATTTTGGTTCAATCGGTTACTTCACTTCACGTGGAATATAATAAGAGGACTAGGTGTTGTTTTAATTGATGTTTTGGAGGGTATTACTGGATAATTTAGTGTGAGTGTCTTTTTACTCTTTCTTTCATTGTAGCTCAGCTTTTTGCGTGATTTATTTTTATAAAACCCACTTAACCCGCTGCTTTAATTTATTATTTATGTAAAAGCTAGAATGAATCTCATCCTAACTCTTTAGCTTTTGTTTAACTCTATTTTTGAAACGTAAAATACAATACCAGCAACAAGGCCTACTATAGAAAATAAAAATAATTGTAAAAAGCTATATCCATAACCTATTAACGTAATTGAACCATTTTCGACCAATACCTTACCATTAATGATTGAGCTATCTAAACCTGAAGGGAAAACAAAAAAGAAAGAAACTAAGCAAGTAGATATAACTGAAGATTTGAGCACTGTATTTAGCGAATAACCACAGCTTTTAGTGATAAATTTATAAATGGGAAATGCTGTTACTGGAACCAAAATTAGAACAACTATTAACGTCCAAATAAATATACCAAAAGGCATAATAGTAAATTTCCTTTCAATTGCCATTGGCGCTAAAAATGCAACAATTAAAGAGGCTAAAATAAAGCTAAATATTGTTCTCAACTCGAAACCTTCTTAGAAAGCTAACGCCTGCCATAACCGATTTGTGGCGCTCTTGCACAAATCCGGTTAATGGCTTTGTTATGTAAGGTCACCGTCAAGTCCAAATTTTTCCCTGTTCAAAACTAGCGCTGCCAGCACAGTTACTCCTAACACTGTACCAACAGGGAACATGAAGAGTAACAATGTTGAATATATTATTAGTGCCCAAAAAAGCCACTTAGTTCGATAGTTTAAGCCCACAACGGAAAATGTTAAAAAGCAAAGTGCAACTAAAAATAAGATGAACCCTGTTACTGTAGACAAAGCTGTTGATGACATTTCTTCTTGTGATATTTTAGGTTCATTACTTCCAAACAGCGTTATCTCTTGAAATGAAGAGGACATAATTAAATACGAATCAACAATTCCCCAAAGAGGTGCCCAGAAAAGCAATAATCCCAAAACTGCGACGTATTTCCCTATAGTTTCCTTGTTCATCATCTCTCCTCACGTAGTTATATAAAGAGCCTGTTAACAGGCAGAAAATAGTTAGTTAAATTAGCAACAAAGGAACAAAGCCAACTATTTTTATCCTTGTTTAACAGCCTGTTATGCATTGTTTACACTACAGTCAATTGTTGCGTTAATCTTTGGTGGGTAGACAGAACCAAACTGGCTATGCGAGCCATAAGTACCCATTTTATATTTTTTTACGTATATATCACTAGATTTGCATAACTCTTTTCCTTTGAGCTCTACCAATTCGACCATATCTGTTTCATTAAGATCGGTATGACCAAGAACCTCAATTGAATACGTCCCATCAGAGTTTTTGCTTACATCGCTATATTGGACTATGACACCTTTATAAGTTTTCATACCAACACAACCAGAGATTATTAATATGATTAAAGGTAGATACTTTTTCATGCTTATCCTTAAACACCTAACAGCTTATTGAGCACCACTTTGGGGATTTATAGCACCCCAAAACGGCGTATATTACAGTGTTCAATAATTCCACTAAACAACTTCAGTGTAAACAAGTAATTAAATATGTTACAAAAAACCT
Source organism: Pseudoalteromonas sp. SR45-1 (assembly GCF_014163655.1). Classification (NCBI taxonomy): domain Bacteria; kingdom Pseudomonadati; phylum Pseudomonadota; class Gammaproteobacteria; order Alteromonadales; family Pseudoalteromonadaceae; genus Pseudoalteromonas; species Pseudoalteromonas sp. SR45-1. The sequence continues at coordinate 124,229 of NZ_JACJDR010000004.1, forward strand.
TTTATAATTTTTCACCAAAACGGTGTTTAATAATGTTATTGGACAAAACAAAAATAGAGCTTTATTTATGATAAAAACGAATGAGTGAGGTATTTACTTTACTTCAAAATTCACATGGTCAAAGTATGGGTTTTTCTCATGCGCTTTAAGTACGCTGATTGTAGTTAGCACAATGAGTTTCAACTCGCTATTTACATTAACAACTATGCATTCGTCTCTATTAGCATTGCGTTTTGTGTCAGTTGCTATCCCGCATACACCATCGCCATTTTTTAATATAAGCTCAATGCTTAAATGGTGCATACAGGCAATTTCGATGTAATCGTATTGGTTGCAACTAATCATAACGTCCTCTTTATTTAGTCGGTTTAAATAGCATTAAAAAAGCAATAACAACAAGGTTGGCTATATACCACAAATCTTTAATTACAAACTGCCCTAGGCGCTCCAATAAAGTGGAAGAACTAAATGCACCGGTTGCGGTAATTAAGAATGTTTGGGTCATCATAAATACGCTTAAACACGCTAAGCCACTTACAATAATTAGCTTTTTATTCTTTAAAAATAGCCCTAAGCCCAATAACACAGCAAATAATACATCAAACCCGCCAATCACGTTAGATGTACCTTGTACGCTAAATACCGTGTATAACCACGACATAAACGGTGAGGTTTCTACTAAACTTACAATGCCTTTTGCTTCAAACTCGTAAAACTTCATGCCGCCGATCCACAGTAAAACCATAGCAACCGGTATAAAGTTTAAAAGTACGTGTTGTTTGTCGGTAAGTTTGTCTTTATAAAACAAAAACAAATACAAAGGCACTACAGCGAAGTATTTAATTATGCCCTGCCCGCTACCAATGATTGGAAAGCCACCAAGTTGCGCCATCCAACGGTTACTGGCAAACAAGGTAAGTAATGCTACTAAACTTATAATTGCTGCAAGTAAAAGTGCTGGTGTAGGTTTCATTAGTTTAAGGCGAGCGAGCACGGTGGCAAACGCTAAGGCAATCATAAATGAGCCACTAATTAAACCTAACGCAGATACAGACATTAGCGAATCAACGCCATAATAACTAAACGTAGCCGTTAACGTATTAGGGTTTGCTCCTAACGCAAACGACAAGCCAAGTAGTAAAAAGCTACTCGTTAATAAAAAAGTAATCACGTTATTGGTTAGTTTTAAGTTCATTGTATTTCCAAGTATTCGTTGAGGTTTATAAAGACCTTACGAACCTATAAAACAATTCAAGCTAACTCTTAAAAATCAGAGTTAATTAAGCACACTGTAAGCTCTTATCGGGTAATGTAATCAATCACTTTAGTTTATAGTTTATTTCCTCTTTATTAATAAAATTAAATAAGTCTAATATTCATATGATGTGCGTCATCTTTTTTATTATTAAATGAAGTAGAATGACGTTGCCTTTTCAATAAACAGAATGCATGCATTTCTAAAACTTAGGGACATTTTTAATGAAGGGTACTGATATTCGAGTTACCTCTGGACTGATTTCTATAGCCATTGTTTTACTACTTTGGTTTGCTGTACCGCCTCCGCAAGGTGTTACCGAAAACGCATGGCATTTGCTCGCTTTATTTATTGGTACTGTAGTTGCCATTATTGGTAAAGCAATGCCTATCGGCGCCATTGCTATTTTAGCTATAACCTCTGTTGCGTTAACTGGCGTAACTAATGACAGCCCATCTGGCGCTATTAAAGATGCATTAAGTGGCTTTTCTAACTCATTAATTTGGTTGATTGGTATTGCCATTATTATTTCTCGGGGATTAGCTAAAACTGGTTTGGGAAATCGTATTGGCTATAATTTTATTTCTCTTTTTGGTAAAAAAACAGTTGGTATTGGCTATGCACTCGCACTTTCTGAACTTGTTATAGCGCCAGTAACGCCAAGTAATACCGCGCGAGGCGGCGCTATTATTCACCCAATTATGAAGTCGATAGCAACAAGCTTTGGCTCATCCCCTGAGGAAGGCACCTCTCGTAAAATTGGCCACTACCTTGCTTTAGTTAGCTACCATATAAACCCTATTACATCAGCTATGTTTATTACCGCCACGGCTCCTAACCCGCTAATTGTAAAGCTTATTGCTGATGCTACTGGTGCAAATATCAGTATTACTTGGAGTACGTGGGCGCTGGCAGCGCTTGTTCCTGGTTTGCTATGTATTGCCCTTGTGCCTTTGGTTGTTTATGCCATTTACCCACCTGAAGTTAAAAGTACGCCCGACGCTAAAACCTACGCAGAATCTAAATTAACTGAAATGGGCCCAATGAGTTATGGCGAAAAAATAATGGTGGGTGTTTTTGCTATGCTGCTTGTTTTATGGGCCGGCGTACCTGCAATGATTTTAGGGGCTGACTACGCAGTTAATACAACCGCAGTGGCTTTTTTAGGTTTGTCGGTTTTATTAGTCACTGGTGTATTAAGCTGGGACGATGTACTTAAAGAAAAGTCTGCGTGGGATACCGTTGTTTGGTTTTCAGCATTAGTAATGATGGCCACTTTTTTAAATAAACTAGGTTTGGTAACGTGGTTTTCAACACTTGTTGAGAGCAATATTGCGCAACTGGGCTTTGACTGGATTGTATCGGCTATTATATTGGTAGCTGTGTATTTTTATGCTCATTACTTTTTTGCCAGTACCACAGCACATATTACTGCTATGTTTGCCGCATTTTACGCCGCAGGTTTGGCGCTTGGCGCTCCGCCTTTATTTTTAGGTTTACTGTTAGCTGGCGCCTCATCACTGATGATGTCGTTAACGCATTACGCAACAGGCACATCACCCATAGTGTTTGGCTCAGGCTATGTATCGTTAAAAGACTGGTGGGTAATGGGCCTTATAATGAGCGTTATTAATTTAAGTGTATGGGGAATTATTGGCGGGCTTTGGTGGAAAGCACTTGGGTATTGGTAGTGTTGCCTTTGTTAGTTTGGCTTGCACATTTAATACTGCGCACTTATTTTAGTTAGTTCTACAAATATAAACATTGAGGCTGTTGCAAGGGAGCACTATGGTTTTTAAATTCATAAAGGCAGCATATTCAGACCGAGACTACTTATTAAGCCTCAGAAAGCTGACTATGGTTGAACACTTAGAAAATGCCGGGTTATTTTTAACAGATCAACAGCATGTTTTAAGGCTTAATGATCAATATGACTGCTCCCATCTTATAGTTATAAATGAGGTACCAATTGGTACTTTAAAATACCAAACACACGCTCAATACGTTGAAATAATGCAATTACAAATACATCCATTGCACCAAAATAAAGGGTATGGGAAAGCGGTTATTGAATAAGTTATTACAAATACGCAGTCAAAACCCATTAAACTCACCGTGCTTAAAAACAACCCAGCATTAGGACTTTATAAGCGGCTGGGTTTTACTATAACGGATGAGGATAATTACGAGTACCACATGCAAACGCGAGCTACTCGTAGCTAAAATTAGTCGCTTTGATCTCTGAAGTCTTTTTTTCTGAAAATAGTTAAATGCCAACCCCAATGCAAAGAGCCTAATCTTAAAAAGATAGTCGTGAAAAATGAGCCTAAAATACACCAAATGTAATCTACATTAAGGCTAAATAAAGCGGCATAAACTGCACCACCCGCTAAACACGCAGAGGCGTATGGTTCGCTGCGCATAACAGTTGGTACCTCACGGCAAATTACGTCACGTATTAAACCACCAAATATACCTGTAGTAATACCCATGGTAATTGCGACCACCATACCAGAGCCATTAATGAGTGCTTTTTCTATCCCCATAATATTAAATAACGCCATACCCACAGCGTCTACTAATAAAAAGTAGTAATTATTAACGCGCGGTAAATATCGAATAAATGCAATTGTTGCTATAACGGCCCCATAGGTTGAATATAAATACTCTGGGGTTGCAATCCAAAATACCGGTTTGTTTAAAAGTATATCTCTGAGGGTACCGCCCCCTAATGCAGTAACGGTTGCAACCACTACGACGCCAAAGCCACTAATGTTTTTTTCATACCCAAGCAATGCCCCTGCAACAGCAAAAAATGCAACACCGAGTAACCCTAGTACCATAAAGTATTCAGCAGTCATGGTAATTCCTTTTTAAAGTTTATTAGGAGTTGTATCAACTTACGTGCCAAAAAACTGAGTGAATATAAATAAACCCACAATTTAAGTGACTGAAATTTATAAGCTTATTTCATTTATTAAAAAATATTAGCTATGTGATATTTAGTGAAGGATTAACAAGAGTAATTATTTTAATTATGGGTAGTTTTTACACGTTAAAGTACAGAGAGATTTTGTTACAGAGTTGCAGCCGAGCACTTTTAAATTTTAAGCAAAAATTAAATGAACAATAAAGCTATTACCTATATTACAAAAATAATAGGCAATATTGCATGTTGCCAATTTTGTTCTTTATTTTGATTATAGAGTGTTTGCATTGAGCTTTTATCATTATTGGTAAAACTATGCTGGCACTGCATACAGTTTTGGGCTTTTATGCTCACCCAAGTACCACATTTAATACATGCGTAACACCTCGACAGTTTATCAAACTCGTTTGTTTTCCTGAATATTCTCATTTATCTCCTCATTGCTTTTCGCCGCAGTAAGAAACCCAATGAATAATATATGCTCTTTAAATTCATTGTTACTTCTTTACTTTATTCAATAATTTTTACATTTGGAATGTTTTGTAAAAGGTAGGATTTTAAAGATTCAAACGCATCTTTATTGAAAATAAACTCAGTTGTTTTACCATCAACTTGATTATACGGTAGTGCAAATACACCGTGCCTCTTAGTTTTGTCGATGACAACTTTGTTAATATCGTTAATATTAAACACTTGCTTATAAACGTATAATATTTGCCCCTCAACGCGTACAGCCTTTAACGGGCTTTGCTCAACATTGCGCGAACGAATAAACACAAAATATAAAATAACGGGAAATAAAAACAGGTTAAACGCTTGCAAACTAAAAGGTTTATCTATCAATACAATATATGTTGAGTAACAAATTAAAGAGGCCGCTAGTGCTAAAATTAGTTGTGTGTTGTTTTTCATAATCATCCTTGGTTACTAGTCAAAAAAATCGGTAAGGTTTTTTAATTATATTACCAATTTAGTGAAATACGCCATTTTGTAACTTTTGCTAATCAAACTTAAATCCGGGCAAAGCTGCCATAATTAATATCCTGATTAATCTACATAACTCACTTTTGTTCCCGCTAAATGATCATGTAAACATCGTTTATCTTTTCCAAATATAAATAATGGATTAACAAAACCAGCTATAAACTGACCTACCGAAGGGACAAGTGATAATAGTTGCATACAAAGCATGCGTTTAAAGTAAATTGTAGTAAAGCTTGCTTGTGTACCATCTAAATTTTCAATACGGATAGACATTAAAGATTTACCAATTGTTTGTCCGCGTTGGTACATAAGGTAACCATGAAGCACTAACGTGCTTAATATGCCATAACCTAGCAAACCTGCAGATAAAGTAAGTGTTGGTTGGCTTAAATTATCAAACCCTACGAGTATGAATACAGGTATAAAACAAACAACACCTAAAACGCCATCAACAATAGCAGCCACTAGCCTGTCTGAGCGCGTTGCTTTTTCTCCTGCTACTTTTGATACAATATTTTCAGATGGGTTCTGTGCTTCTCGCGTTTTAATTAAGTCGTCTATTTCTTTTGCTCGATCTGGGTAGGCTTCGCGATCTATAGCTCTCGCTGATGAGTAAAGCTCATCTAAAGTGTAGGTAGAAAAATCAATTTCAGAGTCCATGAAAAAAATCCGTCATATAGTGTTATTAAAAAGCAATCTAACACAACTAATTCAAGCTATTCAATTATTTAAGATTATCAAATAAAAAAGCTACTAAAAAGTAGCCTTTAATTATTAATTAAATACCATTCAATTTGCTGTTAAAAATGCCATTTAACTAGCAAGTTTGGATTATGTTCGGTTTGACCATCTACACCAAATTTATTTTTCCAATAAACATACTCAATACCCACATCAAGGCGGCCTGTATCTAAGCCGAGCATAGGGGCAATATTGTATTTAATCTGCGAGGTAAAGTTAAAGCCACCTTCACTTTTACCAAACATTGTGTCGGTGCTATCTACAATATCTAAAAAGCCATCGTATCTAAAGTTACCTTTGTTGTAGCCCCACGTGACTGTTATTTGGTTATTATCTTCACGTTGAATACCTATATCATCTTGAAAACGACGATAATAAGCCACATTAAAATATTGAAAGCCAGGTACATCAAGTGATACACCGCCCCCTAATAAATAGTTATTTTGATCCGTATCTCCCGAGCCATACTCTGTTTGTAGGCCTAAAAACACCTCTTTAACAAAGCTATTTTGTGGCTTGTAAAGAGTAGGGTTTATGTTTAGCTCACCGTACACTTCATCGGGATTACTTAGTCTATCCATAAAGAAGAACGTACTGCCCCATGTATGTCCCGATGCATGCTCTATAGTAACAACACTTCTATCATCTTCAGTACCTGAAAACGGCTCTAGGTAGTCGGCTCCTGTCATTGCGGTAATACTAAAATCAGACCAAAGCTCTTTAGCCGATACACCTGTAGAGCACATTGCAATTGCAGTTACTAATGCTAATTTTTTTATTGTTTTGATTTTCATTGTTAATCCCTTTTATGATTTTTATTAGTTTAGTTAAGATGATCCGTACTTGCTGAGTAATTTTCTGGTAGTACCAACGTCATTATTATTGCGGTGATACCCGACACCGTCACTGCACTACCAAATATGGCAGTAACTAACTTAGGTGCGTTTGTAAACAACTCCGGTACAAAACTAACACCTAGCCCGAGCCCCAAACTCACCGCAATAATAAGTAAACTTCTGCGATTTATTTTTTCGCTGGCGAGTATTTTGACCCCAGCGGCTGCTACGGTGCCAAACATTACAAGCGTTGCACCGCCCAAAACAGGTTTAGGTATATTTTGTAATACAGCGCCAATCACAGGAAACAAGCCAAGAATAATTAAAATACTGCCTATCCACAGGCCAATATATCTGCTGGCAACTCCAGTTAGCTGAATAACGCCGTTGTTTTGACTAAAAGTAGTATTAGGAAAAGTATTAAATAAAGCGGCAATCATCGAGTTAACACCATCTCCTAAAATACCGCCGCGAATACGTGCTAAGTAACTAGGTCCTCTAACAGGTAACTTAGAAACCGCACAATTGGCAGTAATATCGCCTGTCGATTCAATTGCAGTAATAAGGTATAAAAAACCAAAGGCTATGAGTGCACCAAAATCAACATTAAAGCCGTATTTAAAAGGCAGTGGGATAGCAATTAGGTCAAATTCACCTAATTTAAAATTAGCGATACCTAATACAAACGCAAGTAACCAGCCAAGTATCATTGCAACTACCACAGCCGTTAGCCTCACCCATTGGTTTTTACTTGCATTAAGCAGCACCACTAAAGCAACAACCGAAAAACCAACAATTAAGTTGCTCGTTGAAGCAAATTTTTCAGGCATATTAGTAAGTAGCCATTGCCCGCCACCTATATCAGTCATACCTACTTTAATTAGGTAAATACCAATAGTAGTGATGACCACACCAGTAACTACTGGCTTAATTATTTTGCCTAATTTACTAATAAAAAAACTAATAAATACTTCAACAAAAGCGGCCAAAAAGCACACTGCAAATATAGTGGCAAGGACCTCGTCGTTATTGCCTCCGGTGGCTTTAACGGTAAAGCCTGTTGCTAAAATAGTCCCTAAAAAGGCAAAGCTTGTACCTTGCACACATATTAATCCTGAACCCACAGGGCCAACACGCCGCGCTTGTATAACCGTGCCTACACCAGATACAAATAATGCCATACTAATTAAATAAGGTATTTCAGCAGCTAAACCAAGCACACCGCCAATAATAAGCGTGGGTGTAATAATACCTACAAAGCTTGCGAGTACGTGCTGTAGTGCGGCAAAAAATGATTCAGTTACGCCTGGTTTGTCATCAACTGCATATATAATATCGTCAGACGAGCTTGTATTTATTGACATATAAACCTCTACGTTTTGCAAGTTAGCCACTGTATTTGTCTAAGTGACCAACTCATTGTTATTGCGTTAACCGCTTATTTAAGCTGCCCTTCAACGCCCTCAACATAAAAATCCATACCCAACAACGTTTTGTCGTCTATTGTTTTACCCGCATCAATAATCAGCTCACCTTGCTGATTTTTTATAGGGCCAGTAAATGGATGAAATTCACCTTTACCAATTTTCTCTGAAATAGCATTTACTTCACTTACTACATCACTTGGAATATCTTTACTTAGCGGCGCCAAGCGAGTCATCCCTGAGCCTATCCCTTTCCATATATCTTGCGATTGCCACTTATCGTCAAGTACTTGCTGTACGCGCTCTGCATAAAATTCATCCCAGTGATGAACCGCTGCCGTTAAATGTGCTTTTTTACCGTATCCGCTCATATCTGAGTGGTAGCCAATAGCGTAAATACCAGCGGCTTGCGCTGCTTGCAGTGGTGCAGGCGAATCAGTATGTTGAGTAATAATATCAACGCCTTGATCTATTAGGCTATCGGCAGCTTCACGCTCTTTACCCGGATCAAACCAGCTATTAACCCACACTACTTTTACTTTTGCATTCGGCTTTACTGAGCGCAAGCCAAGCGTAAATGCATTTATACCGCGTATTACCTCCGGAATAGGAAACGCAGCAATATAACCAATGCTGTCGGTTTTACTCATGTGTCCTGCAATAACACCTGTTAGGTAGCGTCCTTCGTAAATGCGATCAAAGTAAGTGCTTACGTTTTTTGCGCGTTTATAGCCTGTGGCATGCTCAAACTTTACATTAGGAAATCGTTTAGCCACTTTAAGTGTTGGGTTCATGTAGCCAAACGACGTGGTAAATATTAAATCGTGCCCGCTTTTAGCCAGTTGCGTAATAACACGCTCTGCATCCGCTCCTTCTGGTACGCTTTCGACAAAAGTAGTTTCTATTTTGTCGCCAAACTTTTCTTCTAGGTAGTGGCGGCTAGAGTCATGTGTATAAGTCCAACCGGCCTCACCTATGGGGCTTACATATACAAAGCCAACTTTTACGCTATCTTTTGCAATAGCAGATGCGCTTATGCCTAAGCTCAATGCAACCCCGAGTGCTGTTATAAGTTTTTTCATTGTTATTCTCCGTGTTATATTTTTAATATCCTGTTGTAGCAGGTGATTTGCCATATTGATTTTGTAATTAATTTAATGACCCTTGTGCCAAGGTTTACCTAGCCACATGGGTTCGTACATTTTTAATTTTTGTTTATTTTTACTTAGCATAATCAGTACTATAAGCGTTGCACCATAAGGCAACATGGCCAGTAAGTTAGACTCCACAGCCCACCCAAAAGCCTGTGCCACTAAGTGCATAATGCTGGCAAAGCCAAATAAATAAGCGCCAAGCATTACGCGCTCAATACGCCAGCTTGCAAACACCACTAAAGCAAGAGCTATCCAACCTCGCCCTGCAGTCATGTGTTGAGTCCAAAGTGGTGTATAAGCCAACGACAAATATGCGCCCGCAATGCCAGCCAGTGCGCCGCCAAACATTACGGCTAAATAACGTGTACGCATTACAGGTAATCCTAAGTTATTACCCACACTTGGGTTTTCGCCAATAGCTCGTACTGCAAGCCCTGCTCTGTGGTATTTAAAAAACAAATACGCACCAAGCACTAAACCCCAACTTAAATACACAATGGCGTCTTGCGAAAATAGCGCTTTGCCTAAAACCGGAATATGCTCAAACCCTGCAATTGCTAAAGTAGGTAACGCGTTAATGGTTTTTCCCTCATAGTCAGCACCTAAAAATGCCGAGAGGCCTGTACCAAAAATAGTCAGCGCTAAACCTGCCGCTACTTGGCTAGCATTTAAATTAAGTGCTACAAAAGCAAAAATAAGTGAGGCCATAACCCCGACCAAAGCTGCTACCGTAAAACCAATAAATAGGTTGTCGCATTGGTACATAGTTATAAACCCTGCCACTGCGCCAAGTAGCATCATGCCTTCTTGCCCTAAATTTAAGGTGCCGCTTTTTTCGCATACCATTTCACCCAGCGCCACCAGCAATAAGGGGGTGCCTGTACGAATAGTGGCGTATAAAATATTAGTAATTACATCTAATTCCATGATTTAAGACTCCTGTGCAATATGTATTGGCTGCGCTTTTTGTTGTTTAAATGGCAGCGAAAATCTAAGGCGATAAGTAATAAGCACATCGCACGAGAGTAGATAAAACAGCATTAACCCCTGAAAAATACCGGTTATAGCGTTAGGTAATCCCATGTTAATTTGCGCAAGTTCACCTCCCATATAAATAAGCCCCATTAATAAGCCCGCAAACGTAATTCCTACTGGGTGGAGTCGCCCTAAAAAAGCAACAATAATGGCGGCATAGCCATAACCGGGTGATATTTGCGGAACCAACTGTCCAATAGGCCCAGCTACTTCGCCCGCTCCAGCGAGCCCCGCCAAGCCCCCGCTAATAACTAGCACTCCGGCAATTAATAATGCTCGCTTGTAACCCGCCATTTTGGCCGCGGATGCATCAAGCCCAAGTACTTGTATTTGAAAGCCTATAAAGGTTTTACTAATAAAAACCCATGTGGCGCATAGCGCCAATAACGCAAACGCCAGGCCTAAGTGCAATCGAGTACCGTCGAATAAAACAGGCAATAACGTGCTATCGCCAAACAATGCACTTTCAGGAAAGTTATAACCGTGAGGATCTTTGAGTGGCCCATGAACAGCCCACAGCAATACATTTACTGCTATGTAGTTGAGCATTATGGTGACTAAAATTTCATTGGTGTTTAAACGCAGCTTCATAAAAGCAGCAAGCCCCGCCCACAACATGCCACCAGCAATACCAGCGAATAATGTAAGTGGCATTGCAAAAGCACTTGTTGAGTCAACAAAGTTAACGGCTACAGCACTTGCACATACACCACCAATAAGCAGTTGCCCTTCTGCGCCTATATTCCAAACCGATGCTCTATAACAAAGCGCTAAGCCATAGGCGCATAGCAAAATAGGAATGGTCATTACAAGTAGCTCTGTTACACCATACCAATCGGCAACAGGTGCTATAAGCAATGTATACAGGGCATTTAGAGGATCATGCCCTAATAAAGCAAACACCACGTAACCGGTTATTAATGTGAGTAAAATAGCTAAAACAGGAGAGAGATAGCTCCACGCTGGTGAGCGTTCAACACGTGGTTCTAACTTAATCATACGAGTGCCCCTTGTGGTGTGTGTACTTTAGGCTGGTTATTAAAAACATCGCTAAAGTCGCCAGCCATCCACTGCCCTAACTGCACAAGCGGTACGGTATCGGTATTTAAAATAGGAGACAGTTTGCCATCACAAATTGCGCCAATGCGGTCGCAAATTTTATAAAGTTCGTCTAAATCTTCTGAAATAACGAGTACCGCACACCCTTCGTCGCGAAGCTTTAAAATAGCTTCATGTATCGCCACCTGTGCACCTATATCTACACCCCAAGTAGGGTGCGACATAACGAGTAGTTTTGGACTTTGCTCTACCTCGCGACCAATAATAAATTTTTGTAAATTACCACCTGAAAGGCTAGCTGCATGAGTGCGAAAACTTGGCGTTTTAACCTTGTATTTTGTAATGATTTTATTAGCAAGCTCAGTAATTTTTTGTTTTACTAAAAAGCCATTTTTAACCAGCCCATTATCAAAACTAGTAAGCAATGCATTTTGTGCCAAATCCATAGTGGGCACGGCTCCTCGCCCAAGCCTATCCTCTGGCACACATGCAAGCCCAAGGCGGCGCCTTTTTAGCGGGCACAGTGCATCAACTACGGTATTTTTAAATTTAATGGCGCTACTACTAGCTTGAATTTGTTCCCCCGAAAGCACTTTTAATAACTCTTCTTGTCCGTTGCCTGCAACACCCGCAATCCCCACTATTTCGCCTTGCTGTACTGCAAAGTTAATGTTTTTAAGGGGGGTTTCAAATAATGCTTGTGCGGCGGTGGTTAAATTATTAACGGTTAAAAAATCCGCAGTACCCAAAGCTCTGCGAGTTTGGTTACTAATTGGCGTGTTGTCGCCTACCATCAGCCTAGCAATTGACTCACTAGTTTCGTTTTTAGGAATACAATGCCCGCTTACTTTCCCGCCTCTCAAAATGGTCGCACTGTCACATAGCTCAATCACTTCGTGCAGTTTATGGCTAATAAACAGCACAGAGCAGCCTTCTTTTTTAAGTGACTTTAGGGTTTTAAATAATGCATCGACTTCTTGTGGAGTCAGTACTGAAGTGGGTTCGTCTAAAATAAGTAACTGAATATCTAATAATAAGCATCTAACAATTTCTACTCGTTGGCGCTCGCCAGTTGAAAGTGTTGATACCAGTCTATGGGGGTCTAATGGCATACCATAACGTGTTGATGTTTTCGTAATTCGACCCGCAAGCGTGCTGCTATGCCCTGCTAAATCACCTAACGCTAGTTCAATATTTTGGGCGACCGTAAGTGTTTCAAATAACGAAAAGTGCTGAAACACCATTCCAATGCCTAAATCACGCGCATCAGCAGGCTCTTTTATATTCATTATACGGCCGTTGAAAAACATGTCCCCTTGGTCAGGTTTAATCACACCATAAAGCATTTTCATTAATGTGCTTTTACCTGCACCGTTTTCACCTAATAAGGCATGCACTTCACCATGCTTAATTTTTAAGGTTACGTCATTATTGGCTATACATCCGGGATACTGCTTTGTCATTCCCTGCATAGTAAGGCGGTATTTATTATTCATTATTAGGGCCTATTTGTACTTAATGAGCAATTTAGCCTACTTAAAACATCAACTGACCAACCGGTCAACAATGGCATGGTAACTGCAATATACTTACCAAGATGAAAAAGTATTTTTCTTACCCGTGCGCAAACAACAAGAAAAAACATACGCCAAGCCTTTATGTATCAGGGCTTTATAAAAATTAAGGGGGTCTGTGTGATTCAATTTTTATTAAATAACACGCCAATTGAAGTACAAGAATGTTCGCCAAGTCTCACCATTTTGGACTGGCTACGCACCAAAAAAGGGAAAGTGGGCACCAAAGAAGGGTGTGCAACTGGCGACTGTGGTGCGTGCACAATATTAGTGGGTGAAGAGCGTATAAATGCAAACGGGCAAACTAGTTGGCAATACAAAACAATGAACAGCTGTTTATTGTTATTAGGTAATGCGCATGCAAAACATATAGTAACGGTAGAGGCTGTGACTACTGGCTTATACCCAAACTTAACCGATTTACATCCCGTACAACGTGCACTGGTAGAGTGCCATGGTTCGCAATGTGGTTTTTGCACGCCCGGTATAATAATGAGTTTGTTGGCTCTTTATATTAATGAGCCAACGTACCCTGGTAAAAAAGCGGTTATTCATGCACTTGGCGGTAACTTATGCCGTTGTACAGGTTATAGCCCTATATTACTTGCAGCCGAAAAAGCCTATAGCTATGAACGTAAAGCTGAACCGTACTCAGCAATGGCCGCTCAATTTAAAGCATCACTTAATACGCAATATGATGACGATATTCCATTTTTAAAAAATGGTCCTCGTAAATTTTACTTACCACAAACTGCCCAGCAACTTGTTGAGCTAAAAGCGCTTTATCCTTATGCACATTTAGTTGCTGGTGGCACCGACTTTGCCATTGAGCTTAGCCAAAACATGCTCTTACCAGATGTAATTATCTCCCTTAGCCAAGTAAAGGAGTTTTGCACCTTGGCAGATAATAACGGTGAGTTACACATTGGTGCAGCACTACCTTATAGCCAATTTGTTGAAGTATTTTATAACCATTACCCAGAGTCAAAAGAGCTATTTGAACGCTTAGGATCAAGCCAAGTACGTAACAGCGGCACGCTTGGTGGCAGCATAGGGAATGCCTCTCCTATTGGCGATCCAGCTCCCCTTTTAATCGCTCTTAATGCATCAATGGATTTATTAAGCAGCGCTGGTACGCGTACTATTAAAGTTGCTGACTACTTTATTGATTACAAAAAAACAGCTCTTAAAAGCGATGAAGTAATTAGTAAGTTCACCATTCCAAAGCGCCCAGAGTCGCTAAAACTGGCATGTCATAAAATATCAAAACGCTTTGAAGACGATATATCTACCGTTTGTTTGGTGCTTGCTATAGAGCATTCACAAAACATGATTACCCAAGCCCGCTGCGCTATGGGCGGTATGGCTGCTATTCCTAAGCGCGCACATCATATTGAGCAAAAGCTGATATCTCAATCATTACAAGTAAGTAGTTTTATAGACGCAGCAACGGCTATTAACGATGACTTTACGCCCATGAGCGATGTGAGAAGCAGTGCGCATTACCGCACCACGGTAAGCAAAAACTTATTACAACGCATTGGTATTGAGTTTTGTGAGCCACAAGCACGCAACAATAACAACATTGCCATTACGAGGATCTCACATGCGTCACTTTGAAATGGATAAACTAAAAGCGCAAGGTGGTAGCGTTGGAGAATCTAAATATCACGAAAGCGCTATTAAACAAGTTTGTGGCAGTGCAAATTTTGCCGACGATAACCCTGAGCCTTACGGTTGCCTGCATGCCTACCCAGTGCTCGCCCCTGTTACAAGCGGCTTTATTAAATCAATAGATACCAGTCTCGCACTGGCAGTTGAAGGCGTTAAACGTATTTTATCGGCCGAAGATGTTCCGGGTAAATTAGATATTGGCCCGGTATTTCCTGGTGATGTACTGCTGACCAGCCATGAAATTCAATACCACGGGCAACCTGTATTAATTGTCGTTGCCGACACCTATGAAATAGCGCGCCGCGCTGCACGCTTGGTGGTTATAGAGTGCGAGCAAACTACACCCATACTTGATATTAAAGAAGCCATTAGCAAAGAGCATTGGGTAAGGCCGCCCCATTCACTTAACCGTGGTAACAGCGAAAACGCCATTAATGACGCAACCCACCAGCTTAAAGGCGAAATAAGCATAGGCGGGCAAGAACACTTTTATTTAGAAGGCCAAATTGCGCTGGCGCAACCTGATAATGACGGGGGCATTCATGTTCAGTGTTCTACGCAACACCCTACTGAGGTGCAGCACTTAGTTGCTAAAATTTTAAAAAAGCCATTTAGCTTTGTAAACGTAGAAACCCGCCGTATGGGCGGTGCTTTTGGCGGCAAAGAAACCCAAGGCGCACCATGGGCATGCCTTGCAGCTCTTGCGGTTTACCACCTTGGCTGCGCAGTAAAAATGCGCCTAGCCCGCAGCGACGATTTTAAATTAACCGGTAAGCGCCACCCTTTTTATAATCACTATCATGTTGGTTTTGACGAAAATGGTTTAATAGAAGGTGCCGACATTACCGTAAACGGATTTTGTGGCTACTCCCCCGACTTATCGGATGCAATTGTAGACCGCGCCATGTTTCATGCCGATAACGCCTACTACTACCCAGCCGCCACAATTAAGGGTAATCGCTGTAAAGTAAATACCGTAAGCCATACCGCATTTAGAGGATTTGGTGGCCCGCAAGGCATGATTATGGGCGAGCTAATAATGGACGATATAGCAGCTAAATTAGGTAAAGATCCGCTTGAAATTAGAAAACTCAATTTATATAAAAAAGGCCGCGATACCACGCCGTACCATCAAACCGTAGAGCAACATATTTTAATAGATATGATTGCTCAGCTTGAGGAGTCGGGTGACTACTGGGCACGTAAAGAGGCTATTAAAGCATTTAACGTATCGTCACCTATTATAAAAAAAGGCCTTGCAATGACGCCGGTTAAATACGGTATATCGTTTACTGTACAACACTTAAACCAAGCCGGTGCATTAGTGCATGTATATAGCGATGGCTCTATACATTTAAACCACGGCGGCACCGAAATGGGCCAAGGGCTGAATACCAAAATTGCGCAAATTGTAGCCCATGGCTTTGGGGTCGATTTTAACGCGGTAAGTATTAGTGCTACGCGTACCGACAAGGTGCCAAACACTTCACCA
The DNA here is from genome assembly GCF_014163655.1 of Pseudoalteromonas sp. SR45-1. NCBI lineage: Bacteria > Pseudomonadati > Pseudomonadota > Gammaproteobacteria > Alteromonadales > Pseudoalteromonadaceae > Pseudoalteromonas > Pseudoalteromonas sp. SR45-1. The sequence continues at coordinate 140,386 of NZ_JACJDR010000004.1, forward strand.
ACAGCGGCCTCAAGTGGTACCGACTTAAACGGCATGGCGGCGCTAAATGCAGTAAACACAATAAAAGAGCGCTTAATTGATTTTATTACCGAGCACTTTGAAGTAGACAGCAACACTGTTGTATTTAAAGATAACCTCATTACTTTTAGTAAAGGGGAAATTAGCTTTAGCGAACTTGCGAATCTTGCTTACATGAATCGTATATCGCTTTCATCTACCGGTTACTACGCCACACCAAAAATTCATTACGATAGAGCCAAAGGTGAAGGCCGCCCATTTTTTTACTACGCTCACGGCGTAGCGCTCAGCGAAGTAGAAGTAGATACCCTAACTGGTGAAAACACGGTAACTCGCGTTGATATACTGCATGATGTAGGCAGTTCAATTAATCCAGCACTTGATATAGGGCAAATTGAAGGCGCCTTTGTACAAGGTATGGGCTGGCTAACAACCGAAGACTTACAATGGAATGATAAAGGCCAGCTTGCAAGCTTTGGCCCAGCCAACTACAAAATACCAGCCATTGGCGATACCCCTGCCGAATTTAACGTCAATCTTTATAACTCAGCAAATCCAGAAACCACCGTGTTTAGATCAAAAGCCGTAGGCGAGCCGCCATTTATGCTGGCCTTTAGTGTATGGAGCGCCATTCGTAATGCAATAAGCAGTGTGGCTGATTACAAATACACCGCCCCACTGGATACACCCGCAACCCCAGAGCGAGTATTGAGTGCAATTGAGCAAACCGCTAGCTGGTTTAAGGAGCATCAACATGACTAATTTAAATGAGTCGTTTCAGGGTTTTCATACGCAAAATTGGGCGCAGGCTATAAACGAGCACGAACAAAGCGGCACTAACTATGTAATTGCCACGGTACTTGGCACCAATGGCTCAACCCCACGCGGCACAGGCTCTAAAATGGTAATAAGCGGCGAGCATATTTACGACACCCTTGGCGGTGGCCATCTTGAGTACGTAGTAATAGAAAAAGCCCGCGAACTACTTTCCAAAGGCGAAGCCGCCCAAGTAATTGAGCAATTTAACCTAGGTGCAAATTTAGGCCAGTGCTGCGGCGGGGCTGCCACCGTTATGCTTGAATGCATGCAATGCGAGCGCTTTACCTTAGACATTTATGGCGCAGGCCACGTAGCACAGGCGCTTATTGGTATATTGGCACAACTACCTATGCGCATACGCTGGATAGATAGCCGCGCCGATGTATTCCCACAGGCTATTCCAAATAACGTAGTAAAAGTGGTTGATGAAGAACCAACAGAGCAAGTAAAACGTGCGCCTAAAGCTAACAACTACTTAATATTGACCCATAACCACCAGCTCGACTTTGCACTCACCCAAGCCATTATTAAACGCGCCGATGCCAATTGGCTTGGTGTAATTGGCTCTGACACTAAAGCCAAACGCTTTAAGCAGCGCCTAGCACATCGCGATTTTACAGCCGATCAAATACAGCAAATGACCTGCCCTGTTGGGCTTAATAACATTTCGGGCAAATTACCAATGGAAGTGGCTATTTCGATTAGTGGACAGCTAATTGGCCTTTATCAGGCTATGCAAACCCAAGAGCCAAAACGCCAAGGCTTGCAATGGCGCACACTAAAAAATGCCTTAATTAGCACCACGCAAGAGGAAGTAAACGCATGAGTAGTTTACAAATAAATACGCTAAATGATGCACAAGTAAAACAAGCACTTGAGCATTGCTGCGCGGCCCCTAACTGGGTGGCGGGCATGGTAAAAGCAATGCCATTTAAAAGTGCTCAGCAGCTGTTTGAATGCGCACAAAGCACATGGGATAACCTTGGCGAAAGTGACTATTTAGCTGCCTTTGAAGGCCACCCGCAAATAGGCGACTTATCAACCCTTAGCAAAAAATACGCTGCTACCGCACAAAAAGCGGGGCATGAGCAATCGGGTATGAGCAAAGCAAACGAAGCCGTACTTACCAAAATGATTGCCCTCAATAAAGAGTACCTGAACAAGTTTGGCTTTATTTTTATTGTGTGCGCCACCGGTAAAACGGCCGAACAAATGCTCGAACTCATAGAGCAGCGCATACACAACACCCGCAGTACAGAGCTAAATATAGCCGCGGGCGAACAAGCCAAAATAACAAAAATAAGATTGGAGTCACTGCTATGAGCAAAAGCCCTATAACTACCCATATACTTGATACAAGCACCGGAAAACCATCAGCAAATGTTGCTGTTAAGCTATTTAAACTTACAAATAACGAATGGGTACAACTAACCCAAGGCAAAACCGATTCCGATGGGCGAATTACCGATTGGCTCAATACAGAAGTAGAATTTGCAACCTATAAGCTAGTATTTGATTTAGATAGTTATTACCAAAACCAACCTACCCCTGCGTTTTACCCAGAGGCGCAAATAACGTTTAGATTACAAGATACTAAACATCACCATATTCCGTTGTTGCTTAGCCCGTTTGGCTACTCTACATACAGAGGTAGCTAATAATGAGCACGCAAAACAATAATAACTTAACAGTAGTTTGTGCCGATATACTCGACTTTGTTGACGACCCTGCCATTGCTGGCGAAAACGCCCATCGTTTTTTTGAAAAAGGCGCATTAGTTATCAAGCACGGCAAAGTAGTTAAGCTTGGCTATGAGCAAGACATACTGCCTACAATTGATAAATCAGCGCGTGTTATCCGCCACGATGGCAAACTCGTTATGCCTGGTATGATTGACACACACATACATTTGCCGCAAACCGAAATGGTAGGCGCGTATGGCGAGCAGCTTTTAAGTTGGCTCACCGAATACGCCTTCCCAACCGAAAAAAAGTTTACCTGTGAGCATTATTCAAAAGAGATATCTAACCGCTTTTTAGACGAGCTGCTGCGCAATGGCACAACCACTGCCCTTGTATTTGGCACTGTGCATCCGCAATCGGTTGATGCGTTTTTTAAAGAATCACAAAAACGCAATTTACGCATGATTGCCGGTAAAGTAATGATGGACCGTAACTGCCCTGACGACTTATCTGATTGCGCGCAAACAAGTTATGACGAATCTAAAGCCCTCATCGAAAAATGGCACAATATTGATAGGTTAAGCTACGCAGTTACACCGCGTTTTGCCCCCACATCAACCCCTGAGCAACTTCAAAAATGTACTCAGTTGCTTGAAGAATACCCAGACACCTACCTGCATACACACTTATCTGAAAACAAAGACGAGTGCGAATGGGTAAAAGGACTATTTCCAGAAGCCGAAGATTACTTAGGCGTGTACGAGCAAGCAAAAATGGTACGTAAACGCTCAGTATTTGCCCATAGTATTCATTTATCTGAGCGCGAGCTATGCTGCCTTGCAGATAACAATGCGGCAATATCGCACTGCCCTACCTCAAACCTATTTTTAGGATCAGGACTTTTAAATTTAAAAGCCTGTGAAGAGCACGGCATAAACGTAGGCATGGGTACCGATGTAGGCGCGGGAACAAGCTTTTCTATGCTACAAACAGGTAACGAAGCGTACAAAATTCAGCAATTACAAGGTCAAAAGTTTTCAGCATTTAAAGGGTTGTATTTAGCAACACTCGGCGGTGCTAGAACGCTCGATTTAGAAGGGACAATTGGTAATTTTGAAGCCGGTTGTGAAGCCGATTTTATTGTAATGGATTGTTCAGCAACCCCATTTTTAAAATTTAGAATACAGCATGCCAAAACCCTGCATGAAAAATTATTTGCAATGATGATGTTAGGCGACGACCGCTGCGTTGAGCAAACCTACATTATGGGTAAAAGTGTGTATAAGCGCGATGATAACAATCAATTTTCAGACACCCGCTCACCGGTATTAGAAGAGGCTTAACCGTTATGGAAAACTATTTATTTGAGCTTGCTCATTTAGTACTGCGTTATTTTCATGTTATTGCTGGTATAGCATGGATTGGCGCTTCATTTTATTTTGCATGGCTTGATAACAACCTACAAACACCACCGCAGTGGAAAATAGATAAAGGCATAAAAGGCGATTTATGGGCCGTGCATGGTGGTGGCTTTTACGAAGTGGCTAAGTATCAAAATGGCCCTGAACAAATGCCGCATACTTTGCACTGGTTTAAGTGGGAAGCCTACACAACGTGGATCACCGGTATATTACTATTTAGCTTACTTTATTATGTTGGCGCCGATGTGTATTTAATTGATAACAGTAAAAGTGAGCTAAGTAAATTTGCAGCTATTGGCGCATCCCTTGGTTTTATTGGCTTAGGTTATGGTGTTTATCGTTTATTGTGTAAAACCTCACTGGTCGAAAACGGCAAAGTGTTTATTGCTGTAGTTATTGGTTTATTAGCTCTGTGGACTTTTGGGGTTGATCAATTATTTAGCGACCGCGCTGTGTATATTCATGTAGGTGCACTTATTGGTACTTGTATGGTTGGCAATGTGTATCACATTATTATGCCAGGGCAACGCTATATGATAAGTGAAGTAGAAGCCGGTAGAATCCCTGATTCAGCGCCAGGTTTAAAGGCAAAGCTGTGTTCTATTCATAATAACTACGCCACGTTACCCGTGGTATTTATTATGCTTAGCAATCACTTTCCTTATACCTACAGCCACAACTTTGGCTGGCTTATTTTAATTGCGCTGTTTGGTATTGGTATGTGGATACGCCATTATTTTAACTTAAAACATCAAGGCGTTAATAAACCTTCAGTACTTGTAAGTGGTATTGCCGCCTTTTTTGCCCTTATGCTGGCAATAGCACCTTGGCCCAGTACACCAACAAATGCAGGCGAAAGCGCGCCTTTACAAACAAGTATTACCGACGCACAAGCGTGGGATATAATTAGCAAGCACTGTACACAGTGTCACAGCGAAACACCCACCTCTGAGCTTTTTCAAACCGCGCCGCTAGGCTTTAAGCTCGACTCTATTAATGATGTAAAAAAGGCCAGCACGCTTATTCATACCCGCGCGGTTATAACAAAAGATATGCCATTGGCCAATATGACCAAAATGACAGACACAGAGCGCGAAACGCTAGGCTCTTGGCTCAGCGCACTTAAAAAGGAGCAATAACATGAGCGAGCAATTTAAAAACTACCCGCGCGATTTAATTGGTTATGGTCCAGATGTACCCCATGCAAATTGGCCCAATAAAGCCCGTATAGCTGTACAAGTGGTATTAAATTACGAAGAAGGCGGCGAAAACTGTGTATTGCATGGTGATGCAGCAGCCGAAACATTTTTATCTGAAATAGTCAGTGCCCCGCATGTAGAAGACCGCCATATAAGCATGGAATCTATTTACGAATATGGCTCACGCGCTGGCGTGTGGAGGCTACTGCGTTTATTTAAAAAATACGATATACCGGTCACCATTTTTGCAGTGGCGATGGCCCTTGAGCGCCACCCCGATGTAGCTAAAGCCTTTGTTAAAGCGGGCCACGAGATTGCAAGCCATGGCCTGCGCTGGATTAATTATCAAAATATAGATAAGCAAACCGAACGCGAGCATATGCAACAAGCCATTGAGATCATTCAAACGCTTACCGGTAAAAAGCCCAAAGGCTGGTACACAGGGCGCACAAGCCCTAACACAGCAGCCCTTGTGGTAGAAAATGGCTCGTTTTTATATGATGCCGACGATTACAGCGACGACCTACCTTTTTACAGTATTAAAGAAAGTAAACTACAGTTAATAGTGCCCTACACGCTTGATGTAAACGACATGCGCTTTGCTGCCGTGCAGGGTTTTAATGCCGGGGATCAGTTTTATAATTACTTAAAAGATGCATTCGATACACTATACGAGGAAGGCGACCCACAAGGTGAAAACGCCCCAAAGATGATGTCGATAGGTTTGCATTGCCGCCTAATTGGCAGACCAGGAAGAATAAAAGCATTAGCACGGTTTTTAGAATATGCTCGCTCGCATGATCAGGTTTGGTTTGCCACACGTGAGCAAATAGCCGAGCACTGGCTTAAAACCCATCCATATAAAAAAGCATAGTTTATATTTTTTAAAACATAAAAAAGCCCAGCAATGCTGGGCTTAAAGTCACTTTAGGAGTAGTTAGTTAAATGAAACCGTAATGATGTTAGAACATACATTTTCAGTTACACATAATTGGTAATCGTACGATGGTAATGTAGCACCACGTACGTAGTCGCGGTAACGACCTCGGTCAGCAGTAGTATCTACAAGCTCACCATTACGGTAAACACTTAGTGATTCAGCGCCAACACTTTCCCAACTAAGCTCTACACGCATAGTATCAAGGCGAGACTTATTAGCACGTTTTAAGGTGATTTCTAGCTCTACATCACTTACAACAACCGTTTGAGTTGATGTACTTGTATTGCCTTCACTGTCTGTTACCGTTAGTTCTACATCGTAATTACCTGATGCTGCATACACATGCATAGGGTTTTGATCAGATGATGTTGCACCATCGCCAAAGCTCCAGCTCCACTGTGTAATATCGTTATTTGAATCAGTGCTTGAATCAATAAAGTTAACTGTTAAGCCTTGTGTCTCAACGTCAAAACTAGCACGTGGTGGTTGTGGGCTAACTTCGCCAATAGCGCTTAGCGTTAATGACCAGCCATTAATTGTGCCGGTATCGGCTGCAGCAGTATCTTCTACTTGTAGTGTCCAATCGCCTGTAGCAACTTCGCCGTTAAATGATTCAGAAGTAAAGCTTCTAACTATGTCGTCGTTTGAACCACCCACATTGCTTTGTAGCGTTACTTGTGTGCCTTGAGCAGATACTAACTTAACCACTAAGTCGCCTGAGTAAGTATGCGAAATATCTACATCAGCAGTAGTACCAAATACTGTTAAGTCATCAGGAACATTAATTACTGACACTGCACCTACTGGCGAGTTATCAGGAATATCAACACTTGTGTTACTGCTGTAAGTAAAGTCGTTTAAGCCAACAGGTTGAACCATTAATTTAACTGACTGCTCTTTAACAATATCACCAGCTGTAGCTGTTACAGTAAGCTCGTATTCGCCCCACTGAGTGTTAGTATCGGTTTCAACATTTAGCATTACTTCATCGCCTGGGCGCGCTGTAAGCGATGATAAATAAGCGCCGCCTAATGTTGTTGATAACTCAAGCGTTACTTCTTCATCCCATTCGGCAATTGAACCAATTGTAAATGTGTAGTTTGTAGCTTGGCCTGCTTCAATTTGTTGCGTAAGTGGATCAGCTGATATTTTAAAGCCCGGTGTAGGGTCTGCATCAATAAGCGCTTGGTTAACATTAAGACGAGTACCTGCAACCGTTACACCTTGTAGCGCAGCATTTGCATCGCCAGAGTTCATTAGTAAATCTTTCAGCTCTTGAGTACTAAGCTCAGGATTAATTGACAACACTAACGCTGCTGCACCTGCTACATGAGGGGTTGCCATAGATGTGCCAGAGTAAGATGCATAGCTCTCACCTGGTGTAGTAGATAAAATAGCACTACCCGGCGCGCCCATATCAACGCTTGTTAAACCATAATGTGAAAACCATGAAATACCATCGGTTTGATCCGTACTTGCAACCGATAATACACTTGCGTTTTCGTAGTTAGATGGGTAATGCGGGTTAACATCGTTATCAATAGTATCGTTACCAGCTGCGGCTACAAAGAGTAAATCCGCCGCTTCGCTTGATGCAATTGCATCTGCTAGTGCTTGGCTGTAACCGCCACCACCCCAGCTATTATTTAATACGCGTAAGTTAACGCCTGAGTTTTTAAGGCTAACCATGTAATCAATACACTTAATAGCGTCTGATGTTGAGCCATTACCCGCAGCATCTAAAAACTTACAACCAACAAGTGATACTTCATGGTTAACACCTACAACTCCAATACCATTGCCACCACTTGCGCCAATAGTACCTGAAACGTGGGTGCCATGGCCTTCGTCATCCATAGGGTCGCCACTGTCAGTAATGGCATTTATACCATGCACGTCATCTATAAAACCGTTACCATCATTATCAATACCATCTCCTGGTATTTCGCTGCTATTTACCCACATATTGCTAGCTAAATCACTGTGGCTGTAATCAATACCCGTATCAATTACACCTACCACTACATCGCGGCTACCTGTCGAAATATCCCATGCTTCTACTGCATCAATATCAGCGTCTGCTGTACCACCCGTTTGGCCATCATTATTTAAGCCCCAAAGCTCATCAAAACGAGGATCATCTGGGGTACGTGCAATGCTTACTTGGTAATCAGGCTCTACATATTCAATAGCTTGATGAGACTTTAAAAGCGCAATTGCGTCCTTAGTGCTCATTCCCGACACTTTAAACTTAGCTAAGCGACCTGAAAGTAAAGACGTATAGCTGTCATCAAGTTCATCTTTATTTAGATCAGTAATTTTAGCTTTAACTAATGAACGAGCCTGCTTACGCATTTCTTTCGTTGCATTACTTTTATATTTAACAATTATAGAATCACTGCTAGCAGTTACAGATTGCTTTACACCCACATCAGGAACTTTTGCAGCTGCTAAGCACGGAAGTAAGGCAAGAGTAATAATAGATAATTTTGTTTTCATTGTTCTATCCATAGTTTTTTTTGGGTTAGCTTAGATGCTCTAAGCACGTTCTTTCACTATTTCGAGTACAAGGGATCACATGGCATACCCTAAGGAAACAACCAAACTAATCATTTAACAAGTTAAAAAATAAAAACGTTGTTAAAACCAACAATTTTGACCAGTTAAAGTATAAAAAAAACACTAAAGACAGACCTTTTAATGAAATTCACGCAAAGCCATTTACCTAATAAAGGGTCGGAGATTTTTACTGCTTTTAGATTGAATTAATAAAAAACCTCAACAACCGCACCATAACCCACTGAAAAATAAAAATTAAAAAATTGGTAAAAAATGATGATTTCAGAAAATACATTTGAGGAATACAGTAATTGGGTACTTAATAATTAACAGTTATTAAACGTAAGTTAAAAATAATGACAAAGCGTTTAGTGATAATTATTAACTACATCGAAAAATTTTACTTTAAGAGCTTTTCAAGCGGATCACAAAACATTATATCGGCACGGCATGCTGACACAGCAAATACCTTATAAAACCTATAAAATTTAAGGTGTTTGGTTTTAATATTTCAAGGAGAAAATAATGAAGTTGAACAAATCACTTTTAAGCTGCGCAGTTGCAATTGCAATGGGTACTAGCTTTGCTTCTTATGCAGATACTAACAACAAATCAGCATCAAGCTCAGAACTTGCTACCAACGTTTCTATAGCAAGTGTTGAAAACTCAATGACTCTTATCCAAACTTTTAATGAAAATACTGCACTACTTACACAAGATGGTGATAGCAACACCATGCTTGTAACAACAACCGGTAATAATAACGAAACTGAAGTTGTGCAGAGCCAATTTGGTAATTATGCTGAAGTAATCACCACAGGTGACAACAACTTACAAGTATACAGCCAAGATGGCGTTGCTAATGGTTTTATCTCTGAAGTGACTGGTAATAATAATATGTTATTTGTTTCACAATTTGGCCAAGGCTTTTTTGTAAATAATGAAGCGATTAATATTGTAACTGGTGATGATAATATCATTGATGTTGAACAAGGCACTGGTGGTCACTGGTTCTACAACATGGATATGCAAGGTAACGCAAATGAAATTACCTCACTGCAAACCGGTGAATGGCATGAAGCAGAAATTACGATGCTTACAGGCGACGAAAATACTCTTGATTTAGTTCAAGACGGTTATTGGAGTACCTTTAAAGTAAGTAGTTTACAAGGCAATGACAACGAGCTTGAAGTTGAACAAGTAGGTGATCGTAATGCTGTAGCATTTAGTGCAATTTCTGGTGATGCAAATGAAATTGAAATTGAGCAAGATGGCTTAACTAATGCGGTAACGTTTGCAACTGTAATTGGGGACGACAACCAAATAGATTTAGATCAAGAAGGTTCACTTAACACAATTGAATCAAACTTATTTGAAGGTTCTAATAATGAGGTTTCAGCAACACAAGTTGGCGCTGAAAACTTAATGACAGCCGATTTAATTGGTGACAACAACGAACTAACTTCAATGCAAAACGGTGATTTAAACGAAGCCTACATGGGTGTAATTGGTTCAGACAATGAATTTACATCAGCCCAAATAGGTGATTTAAACTCGATTCACTTAGCTAACTTTAACGGCTCTGGCAATGATGTTGATTTAGTACAAGCTGGCGATGAAAATGCCGTACTTGTTCAATCTTCATACCCAGATGTAACGCTTACATCTAACGATAATGACATCGATATTGCTCAAGACGGCTCTCAAAATGAAGCAATTGTTACCCTTGCTGGCATTTTAGATAGTAATAATAACCAAATTGATATTGCACAAAGTGGCACGTTAAACCTTATTGATATGATGGTTGAAGGCAATAACCACAGCATTGATATTTCACAAACAGGTGAAGGTAACTGGGTTACTGGCGTTGAACAATCAGCATTTTTAGTTGGTGGTGAAAACGTATCGTTTAGTGTTACTCAAATTGGTAACGACAATATTGTTGAAGGCTCAGTAATTGGCTTTGACAGCACTGTATCTGTTACCCAAATTGGTGATGGAAACGCAGCAACAATTACTCAAATGTAATTGTTGAGGTGGGGAGAGCGATCCTCTCCCCTTTTTAAATTATGAAAAAAAATATTAACTTTAATCGTTACCTACTCACACTTTTCCTATGTTTTTCTGGGGCAACTCATGCTGCGGATGAACTAGAAATAGATGGCTTATTACTTGATAGAAGTATTAGCCGCTTTGGTCATCAATTTTATTATGAATTTTCAAACTACTGGCGAGATCTCCCTTCAACAGCTGGTTTTAATATTGAAATAAAAGAAACCGTAATACCAAAAGCGGGTACACAACTTTCTTTAATAATGAATAATCAACTCGTTTACGCGACTTATTTAGGTCGCAGATTAGAACCCCTCGATGAACGTGTTGAGCAAGCTGTTTATACAGTAATAGATGCAATGGCTCGCTCAAACATGGCTGCATCAACACCAGATATGGCTAAAGATGGATGGTAAAATGAAAAAAATAGCCCTTATAATAATAACAATATTAAGCTTTTCAGCTTCCGCGACTGAAATAATTTACACCCCAATAAATCCAAGCTTTGGTGGTAATCCACTCAATGCAAATATGCTGCTGAGCAAAGCACAGGCTCAAAATAAGCACAAGGCTCCGGTAATCGAAAAAGGTTATGCTGAACAATTTCAAGACTCTTTAGAGCGCACTTACTTAAACCGCATGGTAAGAGAAATTACAGATATGGCTTTTGGTGAGGATATTGAAGATAGTATTTTTAATCAGGACTCAATTTTTATGAGTGGTGATTATCAAATTGAAGTTATAACCAGCACAACCGATTCTATTACAGTAAAAATAACAAACATATTAGATGACTCTGTTGTGATCATTGAAGTACCGAGGTTTGGATAATGTATAAACTACTAATAACAATAACATTACTGGGTTTGAGCGGCTGTACAAGTTTAGGTAAGCTTATTCCACCATCACAGCAAAAAGCAATTAGCCTAGAGCCAACTGAATTATTTGCAGACTTAAAAAACTTACCAAAACCTGTTGGCAGCATTCCGGTATCGGTCTACTCATTTAGAGACCAAACAGGTCAATATAAACCACAAACTAACGTTAGTTCGTTTTCGACTGCCGTTACTCAAGGTGCTAATTCAATACTCGTACAAGCACTGCATGAATCTGATTGGTTTACACCTGTTGAGCGTGAAGGTTTACAAAACATTTTAACTGAGCGAAAAATCATTCGTGCAGGCCAAACTGATAACCCTAACCAGGCTGAGTTACCTCCACTTACCACAGCTAAAATCATTTTAGAGGGCGGTATTATAAGCTATGACACCAATGTGAAAACGGGTGGGTTAGGTATGGAATACTTTGGTATAGGCGCATCTGAGCTTTACCGTGAAGATGCTATTTCAATTTATCTACGCGCTGTGGATGTTCGTACAGGTCAAGTGTTGCTTAGTGTGGCCACCAGCAAAAAAGTATTAAGCCAAGAGATGCGTGCAGGCTTTTTTAGATACGTAAGCTACAAACGTCTAGCTGAAGCTGAAGCCGGCTTTAGTGACAACGAACCTATGAGTATTTGTGTAACTCAGGCAATAGAAAAAGCACTGACAGACCTTATAACAAAAGGCATTGATAAAGGCTTATGGGCTAAAAAAGTGAGCTAATTACACAGGCCGTCATAACAAATAAAAAAGGCTACTAACAGTAGCCTTTTTTATAGGAGAAATTGAGATTATATATGCTATTTATTTAGCCATTGGTAATAAAACAGAAACGTAACGCTGAGCCCAATTCGCAAGTTCTACCCTGTTACGTGAGTTAGTTTTTTTAAACGCACTGTACAAATGTGTTTTTACAGTGTGGTCGCTAATGTTGAGCTTATCAGCAATTGTATTGTTACTCGCACCTTGTGCAATTAAATGAATAACGGACTTTTCTCGCTTTGTTAAATGATCGTAATCGTCCTGCTTTAATTCAATGTCGTCATGTAGGTTATTAAATGATGATGCCACGGCTAAAATGTCGTTAAAAGCTTTTGAAATTACTTTACGCGTAAACCAAAGCTCGCCAGTATCAACACGAACTAACCCTTTAAAAATATCTTCTGGCGCATCAGATTTATAAAAAACACCATTAAAATGGTTAAGCAATAAGTTTTGCTCGCACACATCTTCTTTATCAACATTAAAGATAACAACACTATGGTGTTTAGCTAAACAAATAAGGTCTGCGGGAATGAGATCTTGCCATTTGCTTTTAGCACCATCTATTAAAAACAAATCATAATTTGCACGCTGCTCAGCTTTAGGAATAACATCGTCCATTTTAATATCACCAAACAAGGCCTGTAGTGTTCTTAAAATAGCTGTGTAGTTGTGTGAATGAAAAGATGATTGAAATGTAGTTTTTACGAATACTGAGTTTTTATGGGGCATAAATTTCGTCCTTGAAACATTTACACTACATTACCTAAATCAAATACAACTTACAATGAGATTTTGGTATTAAATAAAGTTATCGTTTCTCATCCTAAAACAGATAAAAACCTATTAAATCAATACATAACCTGCATTACTTTTGTTTTAACAATTTTTTGTAAGATAAATAACAGATCGGATTAGTAGTTTAGTAATTTATAAAATCGAGTCGTTACGCCATTAGTCCAACCAAAACCCTGCTGTACTTGATATTCACCACCACCGGCTAAAACCGCTGGTGTGCACACATTGTATTTTTCGAGTAAGCACTTATTTACTGCAAAATTTTGCTCAACCATATTTACCCAATTTTGCATTATATGTGTACTCAATTGAGTAATACCGTAGTTATTAAGCCCTTTTACCGCAAGCCATTGGAGTGGAGCCCAACCATTTGGACTATCCCACTGCTGAGGCGTTTGAGTAATAGTTGTAACAATGCCACCCTCTTTTAAAAATTCATTGGCTAATATTGTAGCTACCTTGATTGCTTGCTCATTACTGGCTAAATTAACAAATAAAGCAGTAGTTGCCGCTGCACTAAGTATTGGAGATTGAGTCGTTGTACGGCAGTTATAATCAACAAAAAAACCGGTTGGTTCATTCCAAAGGTAAGTATTAATAAGTGCCTTGCGATTGCTGGCAAGTAATTGGTAATGCTCTGCTTGTTCACTATTGCCGAGCAATTGAAAGAATATGCTTAATTGATTCTCTAAGTTATACATAAGGCAGTTTAAATCTATAGGAACAATATCAGTTGTTTGAATAGAGCTTAGTAAATTAGACTCACCAAGCCAACGAGAACTAAAGTCCCAACCCGACTCACATGCAGCGCGAATATTACGATAAAAATCAGATTTTTTCTCCTTCGCCAACCCTTCCGCTAGCGCTAAATCTTCACGCAATGACTCTGCTCTTGGCTCACTTACATCGTCCCAATAACGATTTAAAACACCACCACAAGGCATTCTTACTACCCGCTTTGAGCCCAATAAATCACTCGAAAGCAACTGCGCGTCTTGCATCCAAAATATATATTCTTTTTCAAGTGCTGCAACACACATAGCAAGCCATTGCGCATTAAGTGATTTGCTATGCGTATGTTCCCATAATAACTCGACCATGAGTGCTAAAACCGGTGGCTGCGAGCGTGATAAATAATAGCGACGGTTACCATTTGGAATACAACCATAATCGTTAATTAAATCGACAAAGTTAAGTAGCATATCTTCAACTACATCACCTTTATCTGCATCGATTAAGCCCAATGCTGTAAAATAACTATCCCAATAGTAAATCTCTTGAAAGCGCCCGCCAGGCACAATATAGCTGTGCTTTAGTGCTAGTAATGAATCTTGCTTCGGGGTATCCGCCTCTCTTCTAAGGCCACTCCATAACGAGTCTATATAATGTTTAACCGATGACGTATCAGCCTCAGTGCCCATTGCTAGCACTGGAGAAGTAATAAAGTGTGCGTTTACAAACTCACTAAGCTGCGTATTAGTTAAAGGCGCTAATTGTTCATACCTTTTACATGCACTTTGCCAATTAACACGCGCAATTGCATCTGCGAATGTTTTACAGTCGCTAAATACATGCTGCATTTGAACATCTTTAAATAATTGGCTGTCAAAAAAACTCATAACTTTCCTTACTGTTAAGCTGTCGTTGCGTGTTGTGAGATAGCGTCGGTTCGTTTTTTGAAAAAAATCACGCTAATAAAAATCAAACTAATGGGAACCAAAGAAAGGTAAAACGCATGCTGGCCACTAAAGTGCTCAAATACATAACCAGTTATTATTGAGCCTGTTGTTCCACCAAGTGCTGAAAAAACTACAATTAAGCCAGTCATAGCGGCATGACGATGTTTTTCAAGAGCGCTGAGCATAACTGAGTTAAGTACCGGATAAATAGGCCCCATGAAAAAGCCAATCAACGGTAAAATAAATGCAGCAAGTGGTGCATCAAATAAGCTAATTACTGTATTTTCAGTAACATTCTCAGTAAGCGGTAGGGTAATAAGTATGAGGCCGGCCATCGCAATTAAACAACTGCTCAATACAACAAACCAGTGAATGTGTTTAAGTACTTGCCCTGCGACTAAGCGCCCAAATGCAAGTGCCGCAGCAAAAATACTGGCCAGCTGAATACTAATAGCTATAGGAAGTTTTAAAACTTCATTATTGAATGTGGGTAGCCAAGTACCTACGCCCTGCTCAATTAATACGTATAAAAAAGCACTAATTATAAATATGAGTACCAACGGTTGATATGTTAGCTTAAGCATGGCGATAAAATCGAACCAACAGGAGCGTTTAGTTTTACTTATAATGGCGGGCTTTATAGGCGCAGCAATTACGCTCGCTATAACGATTAGGGCCAGAGCTGCTAGCAAGTAATAAACGTTGAGCCACGCGGTTGAATCGTTTGGATCTATAAAAGCAGTAAAAATCCAATAGCCACTTAACACACCAACCATGAAAATGCCCTCAATGGTGTTTAACAATGAAGAGTGGCTATTTGCATCATCTGTCACTTGGCCGATAATAGAGTAAACCGACACTTTAACCACAGCAAAGCCACAACCAATGGCGGCAAATAAAATTTTAAACGCATAAAAGTCACTAATTAAAGCCGTACTTACACAAGCAAGGGCAACAACAGTAAGTGCCCCAAGCATGGCCAGTTTATAGCCTAGGCGAGGAATAAACGAAGCCACTACAAATGACATTATCGCAATGGATAAATCTTTAAACCCCTCAAGCACTGAAGCTTCTGTTTTACTTACCCCAAGGGTATTTATTGCCTGCAAAATAACGGTGCCCACGCTATTTAACAAAATAGCGAAAATAAAGTAACTTGCTGCAATTGCCAGTGTGACTTTTGTTTTACTCATAATTGCCCTCGCTTTACAGCGTTATTTAAACGCTATAACGACCTTTATTGTATGCCCATAACGAGTGCATACACAGTGTGTGTTTATATCAGTGAGGTTTGAGTTTAGTTTAGAATAGCCCTTAATGCAATCGTTTGCATTTTAAATTTAACATTAACTCAACATGATTTATAAACTATCTTTTACTTGATTGGCGGGTAATCAGTTCAATATCAATTACTTGTGATTCAACTTTTTCACCAGCTAGTTGCTGCATCAACTTTTGAACTAATAGCGTGGCTGCGTACTGTGTGTTTTGTCGGATAGTTGATAATGAAGGGTGGCTAATGTCGGCCATAGCAATATCATCAAAACCTACTAGAGCGACATCATTAGGAATGCTTACATAACGCTCTTTTAAGGCTTTCATGGCACCTAAGGCAACCATATCACTACATGCAACTATAGCATCAAAATAAAGGCCTTTTTCACGCAGTAATTGGTTAATTGATTGATATGCTGAGCTACTTGTAATATCAATAGATACAACATGTTGCTCTAATTTATGGGATGCTAATGCGGCAGAGTACCCTCTATGACGCTCACTAATTTCACCATGTTCTGGGTCGCCTAAAAATACAATGTTTTTAGCTCCGTGCTCTATTAAATGCGTTGTTGCTTGCAAGCCTCCCAAGTAATTGTCACTTCCTACAATGGGGTAGTTGCTAGGTGTTTTAGGGTCTCCCCATACCACCAGCGGAATACCTGCGTTAGCTGCATTTTCTATATTGGTTTGGTTTTTACCTTGACCTACAACAATAATACCGTCTGCACGGCGGCTATTAATAAAATAATTAGCCCAATCGTCTTGCGCCATGATTGAATTAGATAGTAAAAGCTCTAACCCTTGCTGATTAAGTGCAAGATTAATTTCGCTCACTACTTTAAGTAAAAACGGATCGCTAATCGACTGCTCTGTTTGTTCGTCAAGGTTAATTATAACCGCAACTACATTGGTTTTTTGTGTCCGCAACCGACTTGCAGCCGTATTAAGGCTAAAATTATGCTCTTTAGCTAAGCGCTGAAGTTTATCGCGGGTTTCTTGCTTAATTAGCGGATTATCATTAAGCGCACGCGAAACTGTAGAGGTAGACACGCCTGCTATTTTCGCTAAATCAGTTAATTTAATTTTTTTGTTATTCATGATCTTCCTAAATAGTCGCTTACCACTGATCAATACAATTATCTAACTCGCTGACAATATAGCATTATTATTTTTTGCTGGCGCGAACAACGACCTAAAAAGTGTTTAACATATAAATAAGCTCAATAAATAAACTATATAAATTCATAAATAATTTACAAATAAATATTGCAAACGTTTGCATTTATCTCTAAGGTTTCATTATACACAGCCTATTTACAATGATTTTTAGTAAAAAGGCTGCTGAAATACACTGTTTAATACACTAAAAACGGGATCACACACATGAAAATCAATAAAGCAAAAAGTACATTAGCGTGTGCAATTACTTTAGCGCTTAGCACTCAATGCGCATTTGCAGCAGAGCAAACACAAGAAAAACAGAAAGTTGAGCGCATTGTGGTATCGGGAACACCTACGGGTGTTGGAGTTAGAAAAATTGATGCCAGCTATGCGGTAACTAATATCGATAGTGAACAAATTATTAAACTGTCTCCAAAAAGCACCGCTGACTTGTTTAAAGCAATACCTGGTGTTTGGGTAGAAAGCTCAGGTGGTGAATCGGGCGCTAATGTATTTGTTCGTGGTTTTCCTGGTGGTGGTGATGCCCCATTTTTAACACTCAGTATTGAAGGCTCACCTATTTATCCTGCTTCAACATTGTCATTTTTAGAAAACTCATCAATGTTTCGTGTTGATGAAACCATTGAGACAGTAGAAGCCCTGCGTGGTGGACCTAATCCTGTTTTATCTAACGGACAACCAGGATTAACAACCAATTTTAGATTAAAACGTGGTGGCGAAGAAACAGAAGGCTTATTTAAATACACAACTTCTGATTACGACTTACAGCGAGTTGACGCTGTGATGAGTGGTGAAATTACTAACGATTTATACTTTATGGTTGGCGGTTACGTAAAAAGCTCACCGGGTATTCGTGATGCGGGCTTTACTTCTGAAAAAGGTAGCCAATTTACAATCAACATTACTAAAGATTTAGACAACGGCGAGCTTAACTTTTATACCCGCCAAACAGACGATCACGGTGCATGGTACTTACCAACACCCCTTAATGTTGATGGTATTGACGCAGAATATACGCAACTTGGTACGCTAAATCGTCAAGCAACAATATTTACAGGCCCCGATGCGCAAGCACTTGATATTGACCTAGGTGATGGCCGAGGGTGGGACGGCCATGTTTCGGGCGGTAGTATTAAGCTAGAGCTAAAAGGTGATTGGCATTTTTCAGATCGCTTTAACATTACCAAAGGCGATGCAAATACCTACGGTTTAGTACCTAGTGGCTCAGCAACAACGGTTGGAGCAGTTGCTGATAACGGCCAAACTGCATTTGGAGCAGTTACAAACACTGAATACGCAAGCGATACCCCAGTCCAACAACTTGGTCGATGGGTAGTACTTAAAGAAATCAGCTCATTTACTAATGATTTAGCTTTTTCGAAGAAATTTGGCGACCTATCAACAACCTTTGGATATTACACTGCAAGTACTTCAGCAAAAGATTGGTGGAGCTTAGGTAACACTGCATACCATGTACTTGAATCAGGTGGCGAAGCATTAACCGGTATTGAATGTAATCAAAACACCGATGGTTGTGATTTTAACTACGACATAAGCTCAACAGGTGATGCGCGCACTAACGCGTTTTATGTCACCGGTGAATACAAATTTGCTGATGCGTTTACACTTGATGTTGGCGTACGTCAAGAAAACCACGAAGTAGAATACAGTGTAGATGAGGGCCTTGACGGTATTATTACTAAAACCGTTAGCTATGATGAAAGTAAAACATCGTGGACTACAGGGTTAAACTATTCAATTAATGATGATATGGGTGTGTTTGCCCGTGTTAACCGTGGTTATAAAATGCCTTACTTTGATGACTTTAGAGATAACTTTGATGCTTACGAAGGCGGCGAAAAGCTTATTAAAGAAATTACTCAAGGCGAGCTTGGCTATAAGTTAATTACTGAATCAACCGACTTTTATGCAACCGTATTTGTAAATGAAGTTAAAGGCGACACATTTGTAAGACGACCTGGCGTACCAGCAGAAATTTTAACAAACGAAGCATACGGTATAGAGCTTGATTACAACTTTAATCATGATTCTGGTTTTTCTGTTAATTTAAATACGACATTACAAGATGCTGAAATTACAGAGAGCCCAACAAACGATGGTAACCAGTCGCAGCGCCAACCAAAATGGCAAGTACGTATAACGCCAAGTTACGATTTTGAGCTACAAGGTATGTATGCAACTTTATACGGTACGCTTTCAGCGGTTGATGATCGCTTTGGCAATAACGAAAACACTGTAACACTCGATGGCTACGAAAAAGTTGATTTAGGTTTAATACTAGAACCAATGGAAGGCATCAAGCTTCAAGTAGCAATAGATAACTTAACGGATGAGCAAGGCATTACAGAAGGTGATCCACGTAATGCTGATGCACCAAATGGTCGTTACATTATGCCTCGTACAACGCGCTTTAGTGTAAGTTACGCGTTTTAAATAAAATACAATATAAAGGGAGCATTCGCTCCCTTTCACTTTAATTAACCTAAACAAATGAATTTAAGGGCTAAAGTGAATTACTCAATACTCGCTTTTAATTTATTCAGCGCATCAACCGAAAAACCTCGATCATAAAAATATAAAATTTCGCCGCTGCTATTTATAAGTACCACACGAGAGTTATTTGGGCTTTGATTACCTGTAAACTTTTGAACTGTCTCGCCATCTTTATAAATAGTGATTACCCCACCCCATAATTCTTTAGGGATGCCTTTGCGCATACCGCTGTCTATAAATGTGCTAAACATACGTGGTGCCATGCCGGCAATGGTTGGTAGTTCGTATGTAGGGAGCGTTACGCCCGCCATATCTAAACCAATTAACCAACGGTCTATATCAAACTGGCTGTCTTGCTTATACCCAATGAGCAGTAGTGTTTTATCTGCTTTAAAATCACTTGGTATAGTCACCATAGTTTGCTCTAAGCTTTCGCCACTAATGCTTGGGAACTGCTTACCTGTTAATTGCTGGTTTGGGTACTGTGTTGTACATGCGCTAAGTAGTAAAAGTGCAAAAGCACTTAATATTAATTTGATCATAATAAACCTAATATTTATAAATTTCATACCGATACGTTTAGTATGGCAGCTGAGATCTAAAAATGCTGATTAGTTATATAATTTTTAAATTTAGACGCAGTCATGGGCTTACCGTATTTCCAGCCTTGTCCGTAATGCACACCCGCTGTTTTTAAAATGGCTTCTTGCTCAGTGGTTTCAATACCTTCTGCTACACAGGTATAATTAAACTTATGCACAAGTTCCATAATATTTGGGATCATAGAGGCTTTTAAGCCCTCAGTTGTTATATCTTGAACAAACGTACGATCAATTTTAAGTTGATGAAAGCTCAAATTTTGTAAGTTTCTTAAATTTGAATAACCCGTACCAAAGTCATCTAATGATAAGTTAAATCCCGATTCAACCAAGGTTCTAAAATGAGCATGCGCGATGCTTGTATCAAGGTATTCGTCTTCCGTTATCTCTAAACAAATAATAAAGCGTGAATTGGTAAGCTCTTTAATTTGTGGCAGCAACGACACGTTACCCAGCTCTACATCACACGGAAATATATTAAGCGACACTTTAAAGCCTTCAGGCAATACCTCTATAGAAGTTAACTCTTTGATTGTGGTGGCAATCATGGCCTCAGTAAAAGTCCAGGTTAAATTGTTTTTTCTAATAACCGGAATAAACTCATCTGGAAATAAAACACCGTACTTATCTTCAAAACGTGCAAGTACCTCGCAACCAATCAGCTTGCCACTTTGCAAACAAATAATAGGCTGGTAAGTCCAATAAAATGATCCCTTTTTGAGTCCTTTACGAATACGCTGATTAATAGAGCGACGTGCAGCAATTCTTGCATCAACTATTAACGCACTCGATATTCCCGCTAGACAGGTTAAAATTAACGAAATTATTAATAATAAGTGGTTATTAGAAAAAAACAGACTCCAAGGTAAGTGCACTACCACACAATATTGGCTACTTGCAGAACTGCAAACTAAATTAGTTTCGTAAGGAAAGAAAACATTGTTTTTTACTTGAAGGTAGAGGTCCTCTTTACCTGCTAAATGATGCAAAGTATTTGGTGTTTCATAAACAACTTCCCAATCTGGCACAGTAATGCCAATGTTGGTAAAGGGAGTACTCTGCATAATTAAATTATAGTCCCCTTGTCTGACTATAATTACCTCCATAGGGCGCTCACTAAATAATAATAGATAAAGCTCTGGCTCAAAACGAACCCTCACCTGTTCATCATCTCGAATAAAGTCAGGCTGTTTGTCGTTAATTGGTTTACTTAATAAGCCTGCACCCGTAGTACAAACTAGCTGATTATCTTTAAAAAAACCTATATCAATTACATATTTTGCGTCAAATAAAGCTCGGCGCATCTCAAGAAGAGTTGTGTTGTCACACTGTTTAAACGCAAGCTTATTTAATGGGGTAAGTATTCGACGCCGCTCTGCAATTGCACCTTCTACATGAGTGAGAATATACTCAGCATCTGACTTTGTTTGTGCTGTTAATTGCTGCGCTGCAAAATTGAGTAAAATTATACAGCCAGTTATAAAAACTAACACTCCGGTTAGAACGGCTATAATAGATTTTTGTTGGTACTTTTTCATAGCATCTCGAAGTTGTTAATTTATATCACTACTTTATTAGATGATTGCATAAGTCGCATTAAATTCACACAGATAGATTTAACAATTATTGAGTGAGTTTTGAACCAATTGCGCTATTTTAAAGCCTATTGCCAAATGTTGGATATCATCAAAATGAATCCCATCACCATCTGTTATGTTAATGAACGAGTTAAAATCAATAAAAGCGCACTTATTATTAGCTGCAACGCTTTTAAATGCACTAGAGAGCTTTGTTACTTTTGTATCAGCCTCTTCATAAATACGTGAATACTGCTCGGTAATTCTTATTTTAGGTGGGCTAGCAATAATAATCTTAGGAGATTTTAAAGTACTACCCTGCTGATAATAAATGTGTATTGAGTTAATTAAATCATTCAAGCCATCTGCTATTAAACTAGGTGTTAAATTAAAACGTTTTTTAAGATCGTTTGTACCAAGAGCTATAATAACAAAGTCGAGATCATGCTTATCCAAATAAGGCTTTAAATAGCTAACACCATTAAGCACACCGTCAAACGGGGGATTATGCACTAACGTGCGATTAGGTTGCCCTGCCTCTATTACGTTATAGCCCCACCCTAAGTTTTTATTTAAAAGTGATGTCCAACGGGTATTTTCATCAAAACGTTTACCCGTTACAGGGTTTAAGCCCCATGTATTTGAATCCCCAAAGCAGAGAATATTTTTTATTATTTGAGTCATTAAAATGGATTGAGCGTATAGCCTTGTTGTTGAAGTTGTGCGTGAGCGGTCATAGCCGAAAGCGACATTTTTACACCCTCAATTAAAAGCGCTGGCGTTACTTTAAAGTGAGTAGCAGATTGCCCGCAAACATACACTTTAGTGTTGTTTGCTAGTAGCTGCTCAATTAACGCTCGGTTTTTATTGTCAGCGTTAAAGCGTTTTTTATATTCGCTATTAGCTAACACATCAACACTTGCGCTGCCGTGCACAACTAATGCAAGTTGTATGTTTTCAGGCTTTACGCCATGCGCCACATGCATGTTAATAAAACGCGCTAGCGAATTTATTGAATTATTTTGCGCGCCTTTTTCAGCGCCATCAGCAACATCAAATGCTATTTTAAATACCGTAGCGTCATTAATTTCATCATGCTCGGGTACATTGTAATAATTACCATATCCCTTAATTGGTTGCTCTGTTGCATATATTAAAGGGCTAAAAAGCAGCACTAACAATAGTAAATATTTCATAAAACAATCCTGTGTTTTTTAAGATTATTACTAAACTACCAGAGACAACCAAAAAAGGCTGCAATTTAAGCAACCTTTTGGGTACTTTTATGGCTGTGGTTAATAAACTGCATACCTAAATAACTAAACGTATTTTTAAACTGCTCTACAAAACAGGCGGGGGCTTCACTTGATGACGCATTTGAAAGTACTGAAAAATGCTTACTGCGTAAACTACGAAGCTTAGGTTTTAATGCTTCATCGTCCATATAATCGGTTATTCTATCGATAAATAATTTCATTTGTACCGTGGTGCTGTACCAATAAACAGGAGACGCGAACACCCAGTGATCATATTTTAAAAGTGCTTCAAACACAGCGTAAAAATCATCATTTTTATAGCTTTTGTTATAGCAGTACGGCGCAATTTTATAATCATCTAAGCATATTACACGCACATTATTTTGCTCTGCAAATCCATTAACGTGCGCCTGTGTATTACCATTTTTGCGTGCGCTTGAATAAATAATAACAGTGCTACGCTCAAGTTTTTGTTGCATTTAGTTAGCTCCTTTTTTAATGTTACAAGAAGCTTAAAACCTCAAGTTATATTGAGGTCAATCGGAAATTAAAAATAATGCCAATAGATCAAAAAAAACTAACTGAGGCCAACCTAACCGTGGGTTATGTAGCAAAGCGTAGCGGCGTAAAAGTATCAACCCTGCATTTTTATGAAACCAAAGGACTAATACGTAGCTGGCGAAATGGCGGCAATCAACGCCGCTATAAAAAAGATGTACTGCGCCGTATAGCGGTAATAAAAGCCGCACAAGCAATGGGAATAACACTTGATAAAATTAAACTCACTCTGGCCACATTACCTGATCAGCGCACACCCACGCAAAAAGATTGGGCAGCCCTTTCAAAGCAATGGCAAGCACAGCTGGACGAGCGAATAGCGTATATGCAGCGTTTGCGCGATCGCGTTGATGGATGTATTGGCTGTGGGTGCTTATCTATGAGTAAATGCCCTATTTATAACAAAAACGACCACTTAGGCGAAAACCAAAGTGGTGCTATTTTGTTAGAGCGAGATTGAAGGCTAGATTAGAATTAATCTAAGCCGCTTAGCCCCTCTCTCGCCGCTCGGTATAAAGCGCCTAGGGTTGAGTCGAATACCGAT
The DNA here is from genome assembly GCF_014163655.1 of Pseudoalteromonas sp. SR45-1. Taxonomy (NCBI): domain Bacteria; kingdom Pseudomonadati; phylum Pseudomonadota; class Gammaproteobacteria; order Alteromonadales; family Pseudoalteromonadaceae; genus Pseudoalteromonas; species Pseudoalteromonas sp. SR45-1. Next base: position 164,704 of record NZ_JACJDR010000004.1, read on the forward strand.
TTTATAAAGCTATATGTAAGCTCCACCGCTTTACTAATTACTTTGCCTGCAAACACTAACATATGTCCTAGTAAACCTAAAGTTTGTGTTGCAAACGAGGCTGACGCTTTAGCTATTTTATCTAAAGTACGCGCCAACATATCGTAAAAAGTGAGCCCAGTACCAATAGCTGCTTGAGCTGCTACTGCACTGTAATAGCCGGCATCTTTTAAAAGTGTGACTAACGCAGCCCCTAGTTTATCAGCCCAGTGGGAAGTAAAAGAGGCTTGATTTCTATCTTCAAATTTTAAACGCACAGGCATGTTTAAAAAGTGATTAGCTTGTATAGTTAAGTTGTTCCAATTATTGCTATTGGCAGTGTTTAAGTAGCCAGGCGTACCATTGAGGGTATGAGCAGCACCTTTTAAACCTTGTCCACTATCTAAACGTATTTCTTGGCCATTGTGCGGAGCATGCGAAAAAGGCCATAAAGGCACTTTAGCCACTGGGTCAGCCCCATGTGTACAGCGATAAATTTTATCGATTCTTGATGTTGCTGCGCGAGAAAAGTTTTCAAGCCCAACACGTGGCGAACCAAACGTATATAATTTTACAGGAAGTGAATACTCAGCTTTGATCCAATCAGCAGAAAGCGTCGCTAACGCACCACCCAAGCTATGGCCAACTAAATGAACGCAACCAGTCACTTTATCTTGAATATTCGCTGCTATAAACTCTTGCAGCGCAGGCTTCATACTGTAAAAGGTCTTATTAAATCCAGCATGCACCATACTGCCATTTGAGCCTCCACTTAAACCAAAATGGCCATCAGTTAAGCCATCTCTTAGCGAGTTAGTACCTCGAATTGTTATAACTGAATCCCCCTGATAATCGCCAAGCCCATGCCCTACTAAAGCAAAACCCGTACTTAAATTAAATAAATGGGAGAAAAAACCTCCCGTTACACCTTGTACTGCGCCAGGGTTAACTGAAAAGTTAAAATTGTCGCGCAAAGATGCATGAAGTGAACGATGAAGTAAATTAGTGGTTTTAATGCTTTTTGCTTTATAAGCAAGGTTAGCTAATTGTACGGCTTGAGTGGGTGTCAAAGTATTCATATAAGTTCCCTTTAAATTAATAGTTAAAGTTTACATGATGTGTAAATCGCAAAAGCGTGGCTGGTATCTTCTTTAATTGGAATATCGTATGTTTGCGGCTCTTGGCCAATATCACACTTCAAGTGTGCAAGAAGCTCTTTAAGTGTGTCACTTTTTTCATGAATTGAAACAAGCGTGTACCATAAAACAATTCCTTCTGGCGTGCCGTTTTCTAAATAAATATGCTGAACCAACGAGTCGTTATCAAACATATTAGAGGGCTTACCTGTTTTTATTGTTTTTTCTGTAAAAGTAAAATAACCGTGTTCGTCTGTTTTGGTTTCGTCAACGTATTCATCGCCATAGGTGAGTGAGCGCATTACTTTAGTGTTTGCAACTGGCTGCCCATTATCTAATAACTGCCCCTTTACTGGAGCCGATAAATAAAATTCTTGTTTATTAAAAAAGCCAAACATATCCGCACAAGCCTGTGATGTAGTAAAAAAAACAACGGCAATAGAGACTATTACCAACACAAAAATTTTTAAACGCGATAAAAACAAAGCAAACACTCTCCCAAGACCTAGCTATAAGCTACTTAATGTTTATGGCCAATTAATTACACCAACCATATTTATATTAAAAAAAAGTAGGGGAACATACTAATTAGGTACAATTATACTGCATGTTTTTTAATCAAAAAACAATCCTAATTTAATTATAAAATAGCGTATATATTAATTTACCAATACTACTAAAAGCGATACCGCCCACAAGCAAAAAACCATATATAAAACTAATAGCACCAGCTGAAGGATCGCTCTTTTTATCAATTTCTATACATGCCGTGCACACAACAAAAAATATAAAAAAGTTAGCGATAACGCCTAAAATAAAAGCATGCCCAAATAACGGTGATACACCTGCCAAAACTGCGCCCAATATTAAGAGCGAGCCTGAAAATGAATGTTTATTAAACCGGCTCTCAATCATTTTTATAACTAATGTTGCTAACATAAAGAGTAAAAAGTATAGCGTTGGCCAAAACTGATAATACAAATAGCCCCAGTTTAAAAGCTCACCTGTAGATGATGAATAAGTTTGCTCACCTATGACAGGCGCTGAAGCATTCGCGGCATTTTCGCTAAAAAAATATCCTAACCCACCAATAATTAATTTTATAATCCCAAAAAATAAAAAACTGGCAATAGTAAACCCGATAGCGTCATCTCTTGTTAATCGCTTTTTAGCTTTGCTTTTTACAATAATGGCAAGCATTAAACCTAACAGGCATACACTTCCTAAATAAAGTACCGCTTGCCAAAAGTTATCAGAATAAAATACGGCTAAACCAGGCGCTATAAATAGATACATAGCATCTTCGTTATCTAATGAACGGCTTGGAGTACTCCGATCTGACTCTTTAAAAAGAGCTAAATATAAAAATAAAGGCTGTAAAAACAGCATTAAAATACTCGTGGTGATAAGGCTCATAGATCATCCTTGATGAGAAAAAATTAATGCAGCACTAGTGCTGCATTAATATTAAAAATTGAGTGTGTAATTATGATGGGTGTTATAGGTTTATTTTTTGAAAATACGTTTTAAGTTTTAAAAGTCCCGACTCAAGTTCAAATTTTTGTATTTTAGGGTTCTTGAATTTAAACCCATTAGAAATATGGGTATTAATCATCGTCGCCATACCCTCAAACCCAGCTGGCGCTGTGGCAACTAAATCGCTCAACAAAGGGTTTATAAGCACTTGATGCTCTTCTATTAAAGCTGGGTCTTCATATATATCGTAAACAAGGTTAGTTAGTGTTTGTTGGCTTTGTTGTTCCATATCATTTCTATAGCGCCTTAGCTTAGGCGTTCATAGCTCCTTTGTGTATCAGTTTGAATTCAATGATTTATTTTAATTGAGCTTTCTCTTTTGCTAACTGTAATAGACTAACAGCTTGCTCTTTGTCATAAGCTAAAGCGCTGTGTTCAATAACATATTGTGCATGCTCTTTTACTGCAAGCCAATTATGCTGCGATTTATATAAACTTGCTAACTCAAAATGCGCCGTTGTAACTAATGAATTTGGCAATTCTGCATCTAATGCTAAAAATTCTTTGTGAAGGGAAATTGCATTATTAATATCTTGCCCTACAAACATGCCGCTTCCATATAACCAAGCTAATGTTGAATAAGCTTCTATCTCTTTTGCCGCAACCCGCTTTTTGGCTTCCTCTAATAATCGAGTCCCATCCCCAGTGTGAAGGCTTAAAGTAATCAATGCTTTCCAGTATCCCATGGAATAAGCTTTTTCACACCACTCTTCAAGATACTCTGGCGCGTTAATTAAGCTTTTATGACATTGCTGTGCGGCGGTTATTACAGTTAAATCTGGGTCATTTATATCTATAGTATTATCCCATCGAGGACCTGCGGCATAAATGGAAGGCGCCATCATAATCAACAATAATAATATTTTATCCATAAAATCACTTCCCTAAAGATTGTTCTGGAAGATGGACAGTATAAGAAGGTACTGGTGAAGGTAAAAATGCACCTTTCCTATAGAAATAAGTCTCTCTAAGCGGCTTTTTTAAGTCGCCTTCACCTTCACAAACTCCACTATCTTTGCAGGTCATCCCACCAATATAGTCAATTATACTTATTCCACTGATTTTTAAATTAAGTAAAATAGAATCAACACCTACATGCCTATTACCAGCATTAAATGCATGATACCGATGCATAAATGCAACAATACGGGAGCCTTTTTCAATTTTAAGAGTACTGCTTAGTATACTCGCCCACATTTGATTTCTTTGAATATGTGAATCAGTACATAAACCACCATCAGCGTCCTCCCAACTGCACCTACCATCAATTTTATCCATCACCTCAACAGGCATATCTAACGGAATAATTTTCATACCTAGAGAGTTAGCAGCTTTAACTAGTTCACCATAACCTGTGCTAGCAGCACCATTCCAATACCAATTTTCTCGAAAATGTTTGTAAATCACATCAAAACCTTTACCAGTACGTTGATAAAAATCTATTTTTTCTTTTATCTTTATAGGTAACATTTCCATCGCAAAATGAGTGAAACCCGCAGCTTTAAGTTGTTTTAGAGCCTTTATAGCCTCATATTTATAAGATACAGGGCTATGACTGGATTCTGCGATAATTACCAAACGAGCATTACCGGCCATTGTTCTATAATTTACATCCGTGTTTATTTTATTCACTGTATTTCCTTATGTTTAATATTCTTAATAATATTCAAAAACCCAAGCTAGTCACACCAAACTGCTGGCGTGCGTGCTAGTTTAAGGGAATCTCTATTTTCATTTATCCAAGCATCAATAACAGGTGTAGGTTTAAACTCTGAGCCCGTACCAGGCCAATAATAGGACCCGCTTAAATTCTTACAAAGTGCTAAGTAAATAGGTGCCGAGTTAAACATTACATCTTCGCCACTCTCAACAAACATCTCATAAGAGATTTGTTTATGAATTAACCCTTTATAGGTTGTAATTATATCAGCAATAAAAACATGCCTTTGGAAACCATCGGCCTGTTGGAAAGATTCTATTTTAATAATTTTTACTTTAGCTAAATAGTCAGCACTATTAACCGCTTTTCTAAAACCATCAAGCTCTAATAAATCAGTATGTTGAGCATTAGTACAAAAACTAAAGCTTAATAAAATAGTATGCGCGATCAGCGCTTTTAATTGGCTAAAAATCATCAATAGAAGCTAATTTACTAATAGCAGTACTGTCACAAGTCCAGTATTTCTTTATATCATTCTTTTGTAGTGTGACTGTTTTTTCCTTTGTTACTGTATCAAACTCTTCGCTATAGTAATCACTCACTATAACTTCACTTTTTCCTTCACTAAAAGCCAAACTGTACTCAGTAACTAAAGAGCGATGATAGCTCGATTTTTCTACCGCTTTAAAGTCTGCTGAATCAATAACTGTGACTGCATTTATAATGAATTTATCTAAGTGAAATTTATTCCCTACTTTGTTAATAACCAGCTCAATAGGTGTAGGTACATCCGCATTACATTTAAATATAACTTGCGTAGCACCTTGAGCTTCATTACACGGTGCAATAAAAAACAAGGCTGTAATCAGAAAAAACTTACCAAGGTTACTTTTTATCATACTTTTTAAATACCCTTGATAGTTCGATATTATAGTTATTTAGTAAATACATTACTTAATGCCTAACTGATACACCTGATAAATCAAAGTTGTAAAGTGTAACTGAATCAATTGAGTGCTCTTCAACTAGCTTAGTATTCTTTACGCTAATAACACCTTCATCAATACTAATATTGCTTACATTACTACTTAAAGTAAAATTAGGGAGTGCGTATAACTCTGATTTGATGACTTGATATCCCTTTAGTACTTGCAATTTGTTACCTGCATAAAACTTTATTAATGCATAATAATTTTTGTCTTTTTCGAGCAGTGTTATTTCTGGCGTGTGACCTTTTAGTCGAGTGGCAATAAAAGGGCTCCCTTCACTAAAAGACAAAATGTAGGTATCCCTTGTAGGTAAGCAAACACCTGACTTATCTTTGTGGAGTAATTTAACTTGCTCAAACTTTAATGACTGCAATAACCCTGTTTTGTCATCAACTTTTATGGGCTTAGTTACTTTTATATTTAAGCATTCTGACGCGAAAGCGGTATGACTTACCGCAAGTAATAAAACACAGATTAAAGCTTGTGTAAGCGAGATAAGCCTTTGTAATATATTTAGCACGTTTTGTACCGCTTCTACATCAGTTAAACTATTAAAGCCACTCAATCCAACCGATTGTACTATTCTTACTAATGACATCGAAAAGTCCACTTTTAACGTTATCTCTTTTAGATGCAATTTGTCAGCGGTAACTGAACACCCATCATTAAAGGTGGGTGTCTTTATTATTTAAATTTTTATACATAAAATATGAGAAACTAAAATACTTTTAACTTAGTTTTGAAATTTCTATAAATATCCATTTATAAAACCCTAAATCATCTTCCTCAGAGTTTTGATAAGGCATAACAGCAAAGTCATAATTAAGGACAAATATTAATTCTTCTATACTGTATATGCTTTCCGCTTTATTTTTATAGGTTTGCTTGACCTCTTCCCATAAGCGCATTGCATTATCGGAGTATTTATCTTGCCAGTGCTCTTTCAATAATGCTGAGTTATTATGTTTTAAAGTAAATGCAGAAACATCTGCTCTCGTTAATGTATCTACATCTGGAAGCACTAATAGCGTTTTTGCCCAATATCTAGGGTAACTTTCAGGCAAGCCTTCCCATGACTTTATTTGATTTATAACGTCTATATCAAGATCATCATATTCTTGACTATCGATATCAAGTGACTTGTACCACGCGAAATCTTCATCATATTTAAAATCAATTGAGAAGTCGCCATCCGATGTTATTTCAAAACGCGCTTTATTCCAAGGAACATCATCTTTGTCCTTTTGCATAATCGTATAAAGAGCATAAAATGCCTTATTACACATTGAATTCTTATAGACACCATTAATAACATCTAAATCAAAATCAAAAGTCTGTTGAGCATACGTGTATTTAGAATCAATCGATATTGAGACATTTAATCGGTGTAAATTCACCTCTAAGTATGCTTTGTCCCATTTTACAGGTAAGTGTTCAAACATACTCTGTCCAATGTGGTTATATATTTCATCTATACTATTAAACAAATGAATTCCTTAATTATCAAAGTTTTGAGGTTGTTGTCTTACCCCATCTACAATTGAGGTTGCACGTAATGACTTTGGTGTAGCGTCATCACCATCGTATTCTGCTAATATTTCTATTTCAACTTCGTTGTCTTTATCCAACTCTTTAGCCCAGTTCTTTTCCATCTCTCGCCATTCGCCGTAACGATTTTGGTCTTTTAGTTGAGGTACCAAGTTTATTTTTTCTGCTGGACCTTGAAATAAGGTACCAATTAAATGGCCGCCATCATAGTTAGGATTATCCCCACCATAACTACTTTGTTTAGAGCTGCGGTGTTTCCTATCTCTTTCTTTTTGCTTTTCAATGGCTGACTTTACAAGCTTTCCTGTGACTCTTATTGTACGTCCTTGCTCATCTGTTTCATAAGTATAAGTTGCAGGTTGACCATTATGGATAGAAGTAACTTCATATATAGTATTAGGCTTAGGATTTTCAAGCTCTTCCGCCCAACTGCCTCTACCTCTAGGTTTGTCTGATGCACTTCCAGCCAAAATTTTTACAATTGGCTTATCTACTTTTTCATTCTCAGCTTCTGGCTTTTTAAAGTTGAATTTTTTAGGTTTTTCTGGCTCTTTCGGTTTTTCTGGTTGATTATTTGTAACTACAATATAACCTCCAGATTTTTTACCTAAAACAGATCCATTAAACCTAAAATCGGATAGCACTTTTGCATCAGGATTTTTATCTAACAACTCACCTACAGTTGCTTGTTTTAGCTCTACATCATCATCAAAATACCCTTGCTTCTGCCTCAGCTTTGTTAGCTCGTCAAGGTTTGGTTCCGAAGCCGCAAATAAAGCTTGATAGTAATCAGGCTTTAAACCATATTCCATAGCCTTTGAAACGTCAAAAAACGGTGATTCATGCGGTGTCATCGGCGTACTTTCTAGAGGACTTTCGAATCTGACTAATTTAGTATCACGCGATATATGTTCAACTATTTTACCAGACGCGCCTATTACAGGAACTAAATTGTCCGTAGGAGATCCTTCCTTACAACTCAACCCAAACGGGTCCACCCAATTAACTGGGTTCGGCGCATATTGATAGTGGTTTATCCCACCCACAAGCCCTATTGGATCTTGGTTTATAAAGCGCTGTTGTTTGGGGCTGTAGTAGCGATAACGGTTATAATGCAGGCCACTCTCTTCATCTAAATATTGCCCTTGAAAGCGGATTGGCTGAGTGAAGCTGCTTTCTTTATTAAAATTAGACTCAGCTTCTGGCTCCTCATAACCATACACATCGGCTTGGTTTTCCCATACGACTTCTGCTTTGTTATTAGTAACAAAACGCGGGGTGTTAAGTTGGTCTAGGTGGTAGTAATACACCTCACCTTGTTTAATCAGCGCAACTGGGTGAAATTGATTCGGCAGGTTGATATACCAGGTATATTCACCGTGTTGGCATTCGCCAATTAACTGGTCGTTATCCCAAATGTAGTCAATTTTACCGTGCTCAGTGTGCTTGGCGATACGACGACCTAGTGGGTCGTAGTCGTATTGGGTAAGCGTGCCGTTGTTGTTAAAACAGCTTAACTGATTAAACGCGTTGTATTCACGACGGGTTTTAATGCCTTTGCCGGTTTCGCGTATTTGGTTACCGAACTCATCGTAGTAAAAGTCGCTGTCGCCAAAGTGTGTTAGGCGGTCGGCGTCGGTGGCACTGTTTATTGTGGTGTTGTTAGTGCCTTCATTGTTTATTACTGAGTCAGCATTACTACTACTTTCACTATTATTTGGCGCTAACTCTTTGTATTCGCTATGCGTGGCGCGTGTTAAATCAATAGAAGAGCTGGCTGTATGCTCATTACTGGCAGCCTTATGTTTTGCACCTTGGTTGCCGCTAGCTATATCGCTAGCTTCTTTATCACACGTGCTTGTATCTTTAGTGTCTGCATCGCTTGTGTTTGATTTAACTGTTTGGCTTTGTGGGTTACCAAAGCTATCCCACTGGTAGTATGTGGTTGTATCAGCACGTGAGCCTGCCAATTTTTGTTGTATTAACTGGCCGAGGCTGTTGTATTCAAAATTGATATTTTGGCTGCTTACGCCTTCGTTTTTACGGGCTATAAGCTGATTGATGCTGTCGTAGTTGTACGTACAGGTATCAAATAATGCTTGTGCTGGGTGCGTGAGCTGTTGCTGCGTTAAACGGTTAAATACATCAAACTGTTGAGTAAGGGTTATGCTGTTACCAAACTGTTGGGTTTGAATATTACCTTGGCTGTCGTAGCTTAATGTTACAAGCGGCTTTGCAAGTTCTACCTCTTTGCTGTTGGTTTGCTGTAAGTTAATACCGCTTAGCTGGCCAAACTGGTTGTAGCTGTATTTAAGCGTGGTTGAGTCTGGCAGCGTAAGGGTTTGTCTTCTGCCGTATTCGTCGTAGCTGTACTTTAAGGTATGCGCTTGTTGCTGGTTATTAACTTGCTCAGCACACAGTAGCCTACCGCCTTTATCAAAGCGTTGTTTAAGTGTTGATTGCGCGTTATGTGCACGCGCAATTTTACCTTGCTTTGTGTAGCTGTAGTAATTGGCGTTATTAATGATATGTGAGTCGCTTGCAAGGCTTGCATGCTGCGCAGTTACACGGCCTAGGCTGTCGCGCTCTATTTTTACGTGGCGTTTGTTGCTTTGCGTTACTGAAGTTAAGCGGTTACAGGCATCGTATTTATATTGCTGTAGCGTGCCATCAAACCCGGTTATTTGTGTTGGGTTTTCGTTCGCGTCGTAACTTATGCGGTATACGTGACCGTCGCTTCGCTCGATGGCTGTTAAGTTCCGCTCTTTGTCGTACGTTAAATGCAGGGCGCTGCCATCGGGCTGAATAACACAATGCGGTTGGCTTAGCCCTTCAAAGTGTTGCTCTGTGGTGTCGCCTTTGCTGTTTTGCGAGCTAATTAATCGCCCTGCTTCGTCGTAGCTAAAGTATTGATGCTGCTTATTTTCAGGCTTGTTTTCATCAAAGGCAACTGTTTGTGTAAGCTGGCCGTGCTCATTGTATTTATATTGGGTGAGTAAGCCTGCGTTATTCAGTGTGGCATTTACGCGGCCTAGGCTGTCGTAGCTGTAACGTATTAACTCATCGTTAAGATGCTTTGCTAAAAGCTCGCCTTGCTCGTTCCAAATAAACTTGGTGATTTGACCATTTTTATTAATATGCTGGGTTAACTGGCCGAGCTTATCGTAGCTGTATAACGTGGTGCGGCCATCACCAAAGGTTTCGCTTTGTAATAAGCCAGCCACACTGTATTTACGCGTAATGGTTTGGCCATCAGGTAAGGTAGTTAATACACGCTGCCCAAGTTGGTTGTAAGCAAAGTGGGTTTGGCTACCATCTGGCTGCGTTATTGTTTCTAATTGGCCATAAGGTGTATAGCTATAGCCCGTTGTACTGTTATCGGGCTTTATTTCACTGAGCTTTTGGCCTTGCGCATTGTATGTATATTGCCAAACGTTGCCGTTAGGGTCGGTATGTTTTACCAATTTACCTTGTGCGTTATGTACAAAGTGCTCTTTGTGGCCTCGAGAGTCTATACAGGTTGTTTCACCGCGCTCAAGGTTGTATTCAAACTGGTAGGTATAGGTATTGTTATCGCCCCACTGCTTTATACATTTAGCGCTGGGTGAATAGCTATCCCACTCAAAATGATGGCTAAAGCCACTGGCTCGGGTACGCTTTGTTAATAAATAAGCGGCGTTGTAGGCGTAGCGCTCAGTTTCGTTTTGCTGATTAGTAGACTGAACAAGGTTTTTGTTTTCGTCGTACTCATAGCTTGCAAGCAATGGCGATAGCAATTGCTGTTTGTTGTTATTATCGGTGCAGTACGCTGCTATTTTGCTTAATAAACCTAGCGCGTTGTAGCTAATAACACAGCCACGTACTTTGTTTACTTCTATACGGTGTAGGCGCTCTTTCGCATCGTAATAAAACGCGATGCTTTGGCCTTTTTCGTTAATTATTTTTTCAAGCAACCATGCGCTTTCGCCTGGTTTAAAGGTAAGGTGTTGGTCGTCTGGCGTTACAAGTACTTGCTTACCATTTGTTTGGTAATGTAGCGCAAGGTTACTACTTAACTGATAGCTCGATTGGCCAGGTTTTACCTTTTCAAATTTATGTTTAGCGCCATGCTCGTCTTGGTACTCTAACCAGTAGGTGCCTTTTTGCTTAGGGCCCACTTTTGGCGGCGGCAAGTAATGCTCAGTAAGGCTTGCCATAAAGTCATGGCGCCATCCATTACCCATTGTTGTGCATACATCAGCATGAGATGAGCGATACAAACGTCGCCACACTAATTGGCGGCTGCCCGCCAATGTAAAGTCGATAAGCGGGAGGATTTCTTCGCCCGACAGCATTGATACCGGATCTGAACGGCACTCTTGATTTGTAATGGGCTCTTCGCTTGCGGTGTTATTAATCGCACCACCAGTGTTTTTTACAGGTGCTTGTGATGCACTTTTCCCCGATGCTGTTGAGCTTGATTTTTTGCTCGACTTTTTGCCAGCTGCTCCGCTATTGGTGTTATCACTAACTTGAATAGATGACTTTGCTTTTTGGTGATAACACGTTACAGCGCCAGCTATTAAAGCTTGGGTAAGTGCACTTGCGGTTTCGCGGGCAGAGGCGCTGCGTGGGCAGCTAACGCCTGCGCTATTTAATAAGTTAATTACGTCGAGGCGTTTGGCAGCATCGCCAGTTAGCGCACCACCAATTTCAGCTATTTGCTGTTTAGCACTTTGTGCCGTGTTTGCTACTGCAGGTGCATAGCCAGAGGGCGTTTGGCCTTTACCAGCAACGAGGCAAATGGGGTAACTTGATCCTTGTAAAACAACTGTATTACTTTGCATTAGTTGTGTACTTCCTCACTTATCCATAAGTATGATGCTGCGGCCTGGTATTTTGATTGTTCTTGAGAAATCACTAACGCATGTTTAAAGTGATTTACAATAGCCGGGCTTGAGGTCAATTGATATAAATTGACGAGTCCTTCAAGCGCACCAATTTTACCTAATTTGTAATTAGGTAATTCATAATGTGTATGCTCACTAATTAAATTACTGAGCAATTGTAAATTTGTTAACCACACATCGCTTTCGTGGTTTACGCCATTACCTGGCGCACATATAAAATCTATTTGTTTTTTACTATTAAGCGCAATGTTAGAAAAAATCCCACTTAATTGGTTATGCTTTATAAAATCTACAGATGGAGCCAGTTCGTGGCTTTGTTGCATCCAACCAGTTTTAACCGCTGTAACAGTTGCAAGTGCACCACCAACACCTTGATAAGTATATTCACCGTTTATATTTGCTTTGTGTGTAGCGTCTACTGCAAGTACGTTAACCTTTTTCCACTGATTTTTTTGCACAAGTTCAATCATTGCATTAGCGCCTGTAGCACCATAAAACAAAATATGACTTACATGCTGTGGAAATAACTGTTTTAAACTATTTGCCAAAAGTTGCTTAAGCTCGCCTTGGTATTCAAGCGCAGGAAGCAACCAAACCAAAGGCGCTTGTAGGTCTTCAACTTTTGCAAATAATTCTTTTGCTTTTAATATGCAATCGTAAATGCATGCATTCCACGATTGCCATTCTTTAAACTCATTTGATGCAGACTCTTCGCCGTATAAAAGCTCATCTATGTCTTGAGAAAATGGCGCTAAAAAACACTCCATATTAATATTAAAAGCACTCACAACACGGCCTCCGCAGCTAACTTTTTAGCAGTAGCGTGTTGGTAGTAGTTATATAAGTTAAATACAGCTTGGCTATAGCTATCCATAGCAGACATTTCTATAGCATTTAACTTAGTATTTAGCGCTTTACCTGCTATTAAGCGCGAAGATGAAAGCTCGCCCTCAAACTTTGGCCAGTTAGTGTGTAACTGACGCTTAAATTCACTACACGATAACTCATCACCTTGCCATGCTTGCAGTTGTGTTTCAAAGCTCACTAATAAATCAAGCTTATCGCCGAGCAAGCGCCTTATTAAAGCAATAATGGTATGTGGTTCTTCAACTTTATTTAAAAAAGTATTAGCTAATGGAATTAATTTTGCAAAGCTACTTTGCAGTAATACCTGCATGGTTTGGTCAACCGTTAAAGTGTTGCTTGCATGGTTGCCAACTACATTCACCTGTTCCCAACTGAGTGATAATAAAAAAAGCGACATTAACGGAGAATTAATAAGCCCAGCATTGCATAAGTGTTTAAACGTATTTATTACTTCGGTATTTTTGGCTTGGCTACTTATTAATAAATTTTGCTCCAACGCTGGCTGTAAATGCTCAAGTGACTCTTTGTCAGTGGTTAATGCAAAGCACAAAGTTTTTAAGTCAATATAAGCGATTAAATTCAAGCTGTGCTGTTGTAATAACACTTTATAAATAATTAATTTAGTTAGGCTATGTAAGGTGGGCTCATTCATTAAAGCGTTAATAAACGCTAGATTAATGTTTTGAGGCAAATTAGCCATAACTTCAATACATGCTTGTGCTGTGAAATCAATGTTGGTGTCACTTTGTAAAAAAGCAATTAATTGTGCTAAATCTGGCTGGCTGAATTTTTGTGTTACGTTATTTTTTTTAGCCGTTAACCAACAAGCTTCTAGTAACTTTGTTTTGAGCGTTTTTATAAAACCTACGCATGTAAAAGGGCAATATTGTGCTTCACTAATTGCTAGCAGTTGCGCTTTATGATTACTTAGGTATGTAGATAGCAAGGTTAGCCACCTATTAATACTGTAGGGTTGCCAACAACAATTTTACCGCCGTGGGAGCTGTCATCACCCATTCTAGCTGCAGGCTTACCGTTAATTTTAACCGAGCCAGAACCCGATTTAATACTATCTGGTGGGCCAATACACACCATCATGTCGCCTTTGCGCGCAGCAGGCATTCCACCGATTAAGACATTAGTTGAACCAATAACTACAGGGCCGCCTACATGCGGCACTGTGCCGGTTGTTTTAGGACACACATGCATGTGACCAATTGTAGCTGCGGGCTTGCCCATAAAGACTCCTTGTCTGTTTATATATTTAAATAAAACTAATCAAATAAAGGGATAATTAATAACTTGCTGTGCGCCACTAATAGAGATAAACACTCTATTAATTCACTTTGAGAATAATCTGAAAGTGCAACAGGGCTTTGCATAGCATATTGGTATAATCCCGACACAACATCTTCACTATTTAATACTGGGTGTAAATTATTTAAAAACTGGCCAGCGTAATAACCATTCATTGCTTTTAGGTGACTTAATGCTGGATTTAGCAATGGATCGTCTGGCCTATTAATTGGCAAACATATTAAATGCGCAAGCCCATAACGGCAATATACAACATATCCGTTATTATTAATGCCGTTTCTAAGTCCTGAATGAAAGCTATTTATTATTTCCATATTTGCACTAATTTAATTTAATCATTCCAGCTGATAAAGTAATAGCACTGCCGTCAACTTTAACATTACTACCTTTAATATTTATATTAGTGCCTTCAATAGTTATATTACCATTACTGCTCATTTTGATTTGTGCAGAGCCTGTTTTAATAACTATTTCATCACCCGCTTCTATATTTAATGTTTTGCCTACTTTTAAAGTATCGTTTTTACCCATTTCGGCAATACGATTTTTAGCAACATTAAGGGTGTCGTTGTTAGCAATATCTGTTTTTCTGTCGTTGCCAATTTCAATGTTGTGGTCGTGATCTGTCTTATCGTTTTGATCGTTTTTAACATAGAGCTGCTTGTCTTTTTCTGCTTGAAGATAAACCAGCTCACTGCCTTTTTTATCTTCAAACCTAAGCTCGTTAAAATTATCTGCTCCGCCTTCTTTTGTAGAACGCGTTTTTATGCCGCTTTGCGTTTTTTCTGCCGGTAATGCATACGGAGGCATTAAGTCTGCGTTATACACGGCCCCACTTATTATAGGTTGATCTGGGTCGCCATTTATAAAATCCACAAGTACTTCTTGGCCAACGCGAGGGAAGAAAAAAGCCCCCCACTTTTTACCAGCCCAGTTTTGGGCAACGCGGATCCAACACGAACTTTTAGAATCTTTTTTGCCTTCTCTGTCCCAATCAAATTGCACTTTTACACGACCATATTGGTCAATCATAATTTCATCAGCGCTATCGCCAGTTACGATTGCCGTTTGGACCCCGTTTATTACAGGCTTTTTCTTATTTATTTGTGCTCTGTAAGGGATTTCTTTTGGGACACATTCAAAGTGATTTGAATAAACTTCTTCTACCGATGACTGCTGCGAACCTGATTGGTTGGGTACTGTAATTGAAGTCATCATAGAGGTAATAACAAATGTTTTACCTTCAAGACGAGGGTCTTCGTGCTTTTTAAAACTAAATAACTTACCTACAGTAAATGAGCGGCAATCACTGCGCCCACTAGAAAGCTTCATGTCTCTTTGCAATGACTCTAGCTGCACAGACGCTAGATTAGCAGCGCGCGGGTGGCACTCTTGCTCGCCCGTGTATTCAAAAATTTCAGAGACCGATTGAGTAGGAAGTTCAGCGTTTGCTTGCTCGCCATCTGGGTATCGTGATGGCTGTTTAAAGTCGTAACCAACACGTTTAAAACTACCAGGGGCAATGCTTAAGCCACCTTGCCAGCGCGATACGTGTGATTCGCTTAAATGGCCAGTTGAAAATACAACTTTGCCTTCATTACATACTTCGTAAGCCGTAATATCATCAGCTAATACAAGCGTATGGTTACTGTTTGAGTGTTCAAAAAAGTAAAATATACCTTCTTGTTGGAATAAGCGCTGAATAAAATCAAAATCAGATTCTTGATACTGAACACAATATTCATATTTAGGGTAGGTTTTACTGGTTTTATCGCTAAAGGCAACATTGTGTTGGCCAAATAAATCAGCAAATATTTCTTTAATTGTTTTCTTTTGAAAAATGCGGCTATTTTTACGATTGCGCATTGAAGCTGCGAATGGAACTATCGTCGCTTGATAATCTATATAATTTTTTTGCTCGTCAACATCAGCCGTACGGCTGCCATTTGAAACCAAATGACTAACAATGCCGTGGTAGTAACGCTCACCACCGCCATCTGCATTTTTTACTTTAATAGATACAGGTTTACCCACTAAGTCTTCGTGCGCGATTTGTTTTCCAATAGTGTACATATTGGCCGACATAACAAACAAATCAGACATTGCCTCTTGGGCAACAAAACGAGTTAAATAGAGGGCATCTTTACCAACAGGGGTGCTAATTTGAATTACGTTTTTATCTTGTGTTGCTTTTTGCATTCCTTGCTTTTCCCGTCCTAAAGATCAAAAAAAGCTCTGAGCAATGCCCAGAGCCATTATAAGGTAACAAATATTACATTTGTTGACCTTTAACACCGCTGTAACCGTATACAAGAGGAGCAGTAATGTTATTTTTGTCGTCTGTTGGAGTAACAGTCATCATCATTTCTGTGTAGCTGATAGTGATTGTTTCGATTGGACGATCATTTTGTACTGAAACTGAGTAGCTAGAAATCATTGCATCTGTAAGTTCGATTTTCATGATTTCTTCAACCTTATCACCTTGCTTAGTGATATGGAAAACAGCTGGTAAACCTTTACCGATTGTCGCTTCTTTGAAAAGATCCGGAGATGCTTTATCTTGAAGTTTAGTGATTGTTACGTCACCAAGACGAGTAGAGCTTGACTCACGGTCCATCGCTGTACCAGTAGCTGAGCTAATTTCGCGACTTACATTCCAATCAAGAGATAAAACTGTAATTAAATCTTTGAAAGACTCAGCAGTAGTTTCGCCTTTGATTGAACCGTATTTTAAATATGTATTTGCTTGCATTTGATAATGCTCCTTTTTATTAAACAATGTTATCCATTAATACTGGATTCTTTACTTTGGTATATACCAAAATTCCTTTGAAACCATTATCTTTAATACAGCAATGAAAAGGCCTTCTGATTCCTTTCCTTAGATGAAGACAATGTCTCAAAAATTCCATGTAGTGATATCAGGCACCAAAATTATAATGCCCTCAAACTAAAGAAACAACCTTAATAACAAGTTATTTCAAATTAACTTTAATTAACCTTTAATTCAGCTCTAGTTCAAATTCATTATCTTTTACTAATAGCGATATACTATTAATTTCTTTGTCGTCAATCATGCTAGAAAGTAAAATCTCAGACAACAATGGCAGCACTCTATTTTGAAGTATAGTGTGAATATTACGTGCACCTGAGCCTGCATTTTGGCAATTAGCAATAATATATTCAATTACATCGTCATTATAAATTAACTCGGCATTGTAGTGTTTTTTAACACGTTTAATTATTTTATTTATTTGAATAGCGGCAATCTCAGTGAGAATATCGTCACTTAACGGAATGTAAGGTATTACATTAATACGACCTAAAAATGCCGGTTTAAATGAAGCAAGTAAATCATCTTGTAATGCCTTTAATAAACCTTTGATGCTTGGTTTACTTTCTTCGTCTTCAAACAAGCTCATTGTGGTATCTGTGCCCACGTTTGAGGTCATAATAATAATTGTGTTTTTAAAGTCGATATCGCGGCCTTCACCGTCTTTAATTGTACCTTTATCGAACACTTGATAAAAAATATCTTGTACGCCTGGGTGTGCTTTTTCCATCTCATCCAAAAGTACAACACTGTATGGCTTTCTTCTTACAGCCTCGGTTAATATTCCTCCTTCACCGTAACCTACATACCCTGGAGGAGAGCCAAGTAATAAAGAAACTTTATGTTCTTCTTTAAACTCTGACATGTTAATTACCG
This sequence comes from Pseudoalteromonas sp. SR45-1, assembly GCF_014163655.1. Taxonomy (NCBI): domain Bacteria; kingdom Pseudomonadati; phylum Pseudomonadota; class Gammaproteobacteria; order Alteromonadales; family Pseudoalteromonadaceae; genus Pseudoalteromonas; species Pseudoalteromonas sp. SR45-1. Next base: position 182,373 of record NZ_JACJDR010000004.1, read on the forward strand.
TGACGTTTTCTTCACTACCATACACTTCTTGGGCTAGCGAAAGTGCAGTTTCTGTTTTACCCACACCGCTTGGCCCTGCTAACATAAATATACCGTTAGGACGGCTTTCATCTGCTAGCTGAGCACGAGATGTTTGAACAACTTTAGCTATTAAATCAAGAGAGTGGTCTTGCCCTACAACTCGTTGCTTCATTTGCTGTGCTAGATTTAAAATGCCATGTATTTCATCTTCATGCATTTTGCCAACAGGTATGCCTGTCCAATCTGAAATAACTTGCGCTATAAGCTCTTCGTTAACCTGCCAATGAACCATATTATGTTCAAAAGAGGCTAGCTTCTCTTTACTAAGCCTTAGCTTATCGAGTATTTCTTGTGATGACTCTTCATCTTGAGAGTTAATAAGCTCTAAAGCTTGATTAAGCTCAGCTACAATTTCTTTTTCAGCACTAAATTGCTCATTTAACGGTGCTAATCGCTCTTCAATTGTAATTAGCTCTGCTTTTAATGTGTCTAGTTGCTGTGAATGATCTAAACCCGTTTTTTGCTCTCTGTTAAGCATTTTTACTTGTGTTTCTATTTCGCTTAAGCGATTTACAAGCTGCTCTATAGTATTTGGAGTAGATGCTTGGCTCATTGCAACACGTGCACAAGCTGTATCTAGTAATGCAACGGCTTTGTCTGGTAGCTGCCTTGCAGTAATGTAACGATGTGATAAATGCACCGCGCCTTCAAGTGCTTGCTCAGATATAAACACTTTGTGGTGTTTTTCCATTACAGGCACTAAGCCTCGTAACATTGCCACCGCTTTTTCAGGGGTTGGTTCTTCAACTTTTACAACTTGGAAGCGGCGTGTTAATGCGGCGTCTTTCTCAAAAAACTTTTTGTATTCAGCCCAAGTAGTTGCAGCTATTGTGCGTAATTCGCCACGCGCTAAAGCAGGCTTTAATAGATTTGCCGCATCATTTTGACCCGCTGCACCACCGCTACCAATCATGGTATGTGCTTCATCAATAAACAAAATAACCGGATTTACCGCATTTTTTACTTCATTGATAAGCGATTTAAGGCGATTTTCAAATTCCCCTTTCATACCTGCACCAGCTTGTAATAGTGCTAAATCTAAGCTGTGAATTTTTACATTTTGTAATACAGCAGGTACGTCTTTTTGAGCAATTCTTAATGCTAGCCCTTCAACAACAGCTGTTTTACCTACGCCCGCTTCACCAGTTAAAATTGGGTTGTTTTGGCGGCGTCTGGTTAAAATATCAACCATTTGGCGAATTTCGAAATCACGACCAAGAATAGGGTCAATTTTTCCAGCGAGTGCTTGGGCAGTTAAATCAACAGTAAATTGATCTAAACTTGGAGTTTTAGAACCAACATTTGCTTGAGTTGACGCATTTTGTACTGAATGGTTGCGCTCTTGAGATTGCGCAACTATTTCAGGCCATGCATGAAGCAATTGACCAGGCTCTATTTTATTAAATAACTTACTACAACGTGTTACTAAGCTAGATAATGTATCGTCTTTAGTAAGGGTATAAATAACGTATGCACTACGAATTTGATTATCTGTAAACTCAATGCTGGTACTTAACCAAGATTGCTTAAGAAGACTCGTAACATGCACTGACAAACTAGGAGATGACTCACTACCCGTTTTAAACGACTCTAATGATTGATTTAAATCCTGTTGAACTTTATCAATATCTATATCGAACGAGCCAAAAATTAGTCTAACATCATCTAATTGCTGCTCAATCATTGCAAGTAACCAATGCTCAAGTTCAACCGTGAAATGACTGCGACTATTACATATAGCAACAGCACCTTCTAGGCTTTTTCTGCAATCAGGACTCAGTTTTTCAACTAGTTTATTCAGTGTCATCGAAGACATACTTTTTTCCTTTTAATTTTAATTATCCCTTAAACGATAACTTAGTAGGGTTAGATTTTAATTTGTTATCTTGTACAGATAAGAAGCTATTAGCGCCTAACTGACACTCATTTTTTGAAAGTTTAGCGGCACCTAAATTTTGAAAATTTGACTCAATGACTAAGCGAAAGTTAATAGCATTTCCTACATAGTCTTTTGTTATTTGATTCGCTATTTCGAAAAGCGGACCTTTGGGCAAAAGTTGTTTTGCTTTATCTGGATCATCTGATTTTATGTGGATTTCGATATTAGAAGATACGTCCCATACTTTATTTCCAATCATGGTATCAACACCTAAACGGGCGTGCTGGCCTTCATATAATGCCTGGCTTGCTAAACGGGTTTGTTCTTGCTCTTTTAACTCGTGCCATTGGCCAACCATTTGTTTGATTGATACATCACAACCTAGGTATGACGAAAGTACATTTTTTAAATCAAATGCATTTCTAATTTTACGGCTATATAAACCTGAAAAATGCAGTTGGTGCTCGTTATAGCCACCACTTAATAAACCGAGTATTTGTGTGTATGGGTCTTTGTTTTTTTCTTTATTAACGTGATTAAGCGAAGGCTTATATTTTTTCCAAGCGCGGTAATACAGTGAGACTAAACGATGATTAAACATGTCGTAAAAGTCACGCATGGTTGTATCTTTATAGCGTAAACGCTGCATCACGAGTTCACTATAAAACTGGGGTAAAGCGCCTGAACACCCCGTCAGTCCCATAAAAGAAACCTGCATAGTTACTTTATGCATACCGTCTTCAAAACCAGTTTCTTCTAATTTGGTAATTGCATTACCTGGATAACCAAACTTTTGGGTAGCTGTAAACTTAATCAACTCTTGCTTTGGATTACTGTCGTAACCGACATGTCGATAATCTAAGCCACGCTTTTTTAGCTGATTTTCAATTATGAAAACAGCTTTGTAAAAGTCAATTTGAGAAGCTTGTGAGATTATTTGCTTTATCATAATAACGGACAGTCACCCACTCTTGCAGGCCATTGATAATAAATTTGTTCTTGCTCTTTAAGCCTTAAACTTAAACGCGTGTAGCTATTTATTGCTGCAAATTGAGCAAAAAAGTGATCAAGTATTGATGCAAAGAAGAACATGCCGCTGCCAGAAAAATCATCGTTAGCAAATGTAATTTCAATTTCGCTGCCTGTTGCAAAGCTTACTTTACCTTTTTGAATCACACGGGCAGTTGAAGGCTCTATTACCACTCTATAAATATTATCTATCATGCCTTTAGTTTGTGGTGATGCTCTAAAATCGTATAAACGCAAAACTTCTTTAAGCTTATTACATGCGTCTTCACCACTAAAGGTATCAAGCGTTAAATGATTAACTAACTGCCACCGTGTTGCATCAGCTAATACAGGTCTCACTGCATGAGTAAATGGCGTTAAACATCTAATTTTTTTAATTACATCGCCGCGCTCAGGCATTAATAAACCAAGTTCGTCATCACCAAATGGCATGCTTGCTGGTAGGTTGCGATTACTACAATTTGCGCGCACAGTAAGTACAGAGTTTCCGTCACCATATTCCATCGCACTATTTTCAAAAGTAGCATCAACTAACGATAAAAATGTTTCGGTTCCTGACTCTACATAACCGCCAGCCCAAGAAGCAGTTTCTCGACGAATATGCCAAAACAAATCATCATGTCCATGATATTTAGGATGTGTTTGACCATAAAAAGGCGAAACAATTTGTTTATTGCCTTTATGATCAAATGCAATAACTTCTGATATACCAATTACTTCTGATATTTCCGAGTCCATATAACGCGGTGTTAACTGATATTCATATTCACTGATCTCAGGTCGTATTGGCTCAAGCTCTTGTTCAAATAAGTTTATTATTGGTGTACAGCCTAATAAGAACATATCTTTATCTACTTGCTTTTCAAGCTCAGTAGATTCAGTATCTAGGTAAATATAAATACTACATTTATTAGATTGCTTAGGCAGTGATGAAAGAATGCCTTCAAGCTCAAAAAACCTAAACTTCTCAGGAAAAGTAAAATTTTCGACGAGCAAACGATATCCTGCAGATGAGCGCTGCGAATAAGGAACCACAGCCTCGTTAGAATCAAAGCCCACTGCTTTTAATTGGTTTTTTGACAGATATCTAATACCTTCATCGCCATTGTCTATAGCAATACCAATACTATGTTTGAACAGTAGTTCGTAAACTTTAAGTGTATGATGCCATTGGCCATTGATAAAAATCCGTAATTTTTCAAGGCCAGTTTCTGCAAGCGAAACCCCTTTATACTCACCTGTTAATTCTATTTTGAAAATAGATTTTGCTTTTTCTTGCCAGCGAGGCTTCGGCGCTACAAATGGGCTATTATCAAATTGCACATTTGTTATTTCAACAGGCCAAAGGTAGGTTTCATAACACGTTTGAAATTTACATTGCTTCATTGAGTCAACGTTAGTTTCTACTTCACTTGCCTTTGGTATAACCACCCCTGCCGTAGATAAGTTCTCAGCTTCGAGCTTAACAACTGACATTGATGGGATTGGCGCTTGGTAATCTGGTAGCATTTGCCCTAGCAAAGCATCCGTTAACTCCGGGAAACTATCGTCGAGCTTTTGCCTAATATTGGCAGTTAAAAATGCAAAAGATTCTATTAATCTTGAGACATGAGGGTCTTCAATATGATCTTCACTTAACTTTAAACGCCCTGCAACTTTTGGATATTTTTCAGCAAAGTCTTTACCTAAATGACGCACAAATGCTAATTCACGATTGTAATACTTCAATAACTCATCGTTCATAATGATGCCTCAATAATTTTCATACCCAAGTTCACGGGCTCTACTTCTGAATCAAAACTAATAAACTCTGGCTCAGGGTCGGCGTATAAAAGCGCATTTATTCTTAAATTTAATACTCTGTTTAAAGGTACTTCTTCATCTGTAAACACTTCTACTTCAAGAAACCGTGGCTCAAACTTTAAAATTGTATTTCTGACGGTTTCGCACAGTAATGCGCGCCCTTCGTGAGAGCTTACAGACATACTCGAAAAGTCAGGTAAACCATAAGACAAACATGAAGTAGCCAGCTCGGTGTATTGAGTTGGCCATGTATGCCATTGAATTCGAGCATTTAGCAAAGCTTCAATATCTCTGCGCACGTTTTTTCTAAGCTCACTAATAGTGATGCCTTCGGTACGTGATGGCGCATCCTGGAAGTCGGGCTCATCGTCAATGAGCCTATCTATAATGGATGCTTGAAGCTGCTGTTTATGCTCTATCATGGTTGCTTAAGCTTAAATTATGCTGTTTCAAGTGAGCTTATTTTTAAATTTGGGATGGTGATAGCCTCATCATCAACAAACAGCATTTTCATGCCCTTACCGATAATAAATTCATCTTTTAACTCAACCCAGTCAGACACTTGACCTAGCTTTTCAAGCTCCGATTCAGAGTTAATATAAACAAGTGGTAAATGAGCTGTACCTGATGGACCATCTTTAATTGTAATTTCAACACGTAACCAAATACTTTCTAATAAAGATTCTACTGGCTCCATTTTTAACGATTCAATTTCGTTAAAGTTTGCTAGATAAAACTCACCATTAGTACCTAAAACCTCTAGGTACGGGTTTAAGCAATCATCAAGATCTCTTGTTGATGCCTCGTCTGTGCTAACTCTTAAAGACTCCATCTCTTGAGCTAACTGAGCTGCTTCGTCAGTTGAGCCTTCTAACAGAGCAACATGCATTTTCAAAAATAGTGTGTCTAACTCATTCGCATCATGAAATAACTTAGGAATGCCTTTACCTTGATAAAAATCTACACGAGATTGCTGAGCACGAATTAAGTGCCTTAAATTTACTGCACCTACTGCAAATTCTGGATTTTTTTGTACCATGAAATCTAGCTGTTTATCGGCTTTTTCAAGTTCACCATTTATGCAAAGTAATTCGGCGTAAATACTCCTGATATCAAAGTTTAATGGCTCATCTTGAAGCTCTGTAGCACAACAAGATAATGCATCAGTAAGTTTCCCCTCGCGAATTAAGCTATGTATTTTTTTCATGACTATTCCTTTATTTTATGATGAGGACTGAGCTCTGTAATTAATTTAATACTGGAGATCATCTGATCTAATTGAAAATGTGGCTGTAATTGTAAAACAGAAAAGTAATGCCCTGGATTGGCTTTATTTTCACTGACTTTTATTCTGGCATTACTTAACGGGTACTTACTTCTTATATGCTCGGAGGAGGAATCTGAAGCCGTTGTATAATTATTTATCCACGCTTGTAGGTCTCGCTCACAAGCTTGTGCCGTGTTATAAGAGCCGACACGGTCTCGAGCTAATAGCTTTAAATAGTGAGCAAAACGAGATACACACAAAATATATTGCAGCATTGAAGATAAGCGCGCATTAATATTAGCGGCGCTTGATTCATAGTTTTTGGTTTTTTGAACCGATGCATTACTATAAAAAACAATGTGTTCTGTATTAGTCACTGATGATGCTGGAATAAAGCCAAGTTCAGAAAATTGCTTTTCAAATTTGCTTGTTACTAATAAGTTTAGCGGTGGCTTTGCTTCTTTTTGATAAGTGTCGTTTGCAAAACTGTCTCTCGCAAGCCCTGTAACCAGACCCTTTGAAATTTTACCCGGCTCAATACCGCGAATGTGCCCAAACCAGCCACTATCGCAATATGCTCTTATTAAGGTAGATACAAATTGATATGCTGCATTGCCCCAAAGCATATCGCTTTCAGGGTCTTTAATTTGTTCTTTAAAGTAAAAATCTTGATGACGTTTTCCATCATTGCTATATGGCGGTCTAACTAATACATGAGGAAGCGTAAGCCCAATAAAACGAGATTCTTCCATCGCTCGAAAGCTCTGCCATTTAGCGTATTCGGGTTGTTCAAACTGGTCAAATAAGTCTGCGTAATAGCCTAAATCAGAAAAGTTATCTGCACCAAATAAGTTAGGAGAAGCTGAGCAAATAAATGGAGAGAAAGCAGCGGCAGCGGTTCTAGATATTTCTTTTATTGTGTCTATGTCATTATAAATTGTGCCTGCTGAGCACATGTTACTAATTTCATAATCACCCACTACTACACCAAATGGCTCGCCACCTGCGCTATCAAACTCACTTTGATAAAGTAGTTGAAAAAATAGGCTTTGGTCAAAATCAATAGCTTTGTTTACATCTTTAGAGAGTGTTGCCCAATCGCAGTTCAATACTTTTATTTTTACTTTATTTTCTTTGTCGTATTGTTCGCTTTGAAGTATCAGCCACCAAAGATTACGCCAACTGGCTTCTAACTTTTGAAATCTATCATTATGAATTATGAGGTTTAATTGTTCTGAAATGAGTTGATCGAGTTCAACAATTACGCGCTGTAAATAAGGACCAAGTGATTCTTTAGTCCAAGATATAGGTGAATCTGAAGAGCCTTCAAGCCATAACAACAAGGCTTTATCTAGGTTTTTTTCGTTTAAAAACCTATCGAGTAAAGCCTCATTATCACTTATTCTAGACTGCGCTTTTTGTACAAAAGCGAAGTCTTGATTTATAAATGAAAACTCTTCGTGATTCATTCTACTGCATTATCCTTAACGCTAAAGATCAGTTAATTACCCGATCTCTGGAATTTTAGCTACAAGGCGTAAAGAAGAAGTAAGCTCTTCCATTTGTAGCCAAGGTCGTAACCATGCAACTGCATTATATGCACCTGGTTGACCTGGAATTTCCTTAACTGATACTTTTGCATCTGCTAGAGGATAACGTGCTCTGATCTCTTGACCACCACCCTCAGTCGCATTTACATACGAAAGGATCCAGCGGTTTAACCAAGACTCAACGTCTTCAGCTTCCATAAAGCTACCAATTTTATCACGCGCCATTACTTTTAGGTAATGAGCAAAGCGAGACGTTGCCATAAGGTAAGGTAGACGTGCAGATATTGCCGCATTAGCTGTGGCATCTGGAGTTGAATAAATTTGTGGTTTTTGACAGCTTTGTCCACCAAAAAATACTGCATAATCTGTATTTTTGTAATGACAAAGAGGCAAGAAACCTAACTTGCTTAATTCAGCTTCACGACGATCTGTAATGCCAATTTCAGTTGGGCATTTAAGATCTGGATCGCCATCATCACTTGTGAAGATATGCGTAGGAAGACCTTCTACTTTACCGCCGCCTTCAGCACCACGTATTGCAGTACAGAAACCGTATTGAGCAAATGCTTTGGTCATATTTGTTGCCATAGCGTAGGCTGCATTACTCCAACAGTAATCACTGTTATCAGTACTTACTGAACGGCCATCTTTTGGTTCAACTTCAAACTCTTCATAGTTAAATTCTTCAACTGGTTTAGAAGCCGCACCATAAGGTAGGCGAGATAAGAAACGAGGCATAGTTAATGAAACAAAACGCGAATCATCGCTGTCTCTGAATGAACGCCACTTAGTGTACTCTAGAGATTCAAATACTTTTTCTAAATCACGTGGTTTGGTTAGCTCTTCCCAGTTATCAAAACCAAATAATGATGGCGATGAAGCTGAAATAAATGGACAGAAACCAGCGGCTGCAACATTAGACATTAGGCTTAATGTTTCAACATCTTCAGGGTGGTTAGTAAACTCAAAGTCACCAACGATAGTACCGTATGGTTCGCCACCTGGAGTACCAAACTCAGACTCATAGATTTTTTTGAATGTTTGGCTTTGGTCAAACTCAACAGCTTTGCTCAAATCTTTATGAAGTTCTTTTTTCTTCATATTTAGCATACGAATTTTAAGTGTAGAGCTTGTCTCAGAATTCATTACTAAATGGTGCAATCCACGCCAAGAGCCTTCTAACTTTTGAAACTCTTCGCTGTGCATTACTACACTTAGCTGTTTTGAGATCTTTTGATCGATTAATTGAATTGCTTCATTAAACGTCACTGTCATGTTTTTGTTCCACTGAACAGTCCCTTTTAAGGCTTCTTCTGTCAGTGTTTTAAGTAACTCTTCTGCACGGCTTGCATCGGTTTGCTTAGTTGCGCCAATAGCTTGCTCTAATAGTGAAGACGTTGCTTCTGAGGTAGACTCTAATTCAGTACTTAGTTGCTCTGTACTCATTTTTCAGTCTCCTCTATTTTAAGCTCTTTTGCGATTGTATCTAAGCTTGCTGTGTTGCTTAGTACTTCTTCAAGCACGTTTTCTAATTCTTCAGAGCGGTCAATCTTAGTCATTAAATCGCGTAACTTGTTACGTGTTTCCATTAATTTACGTAATGGCTCAACCTGATTTACAACAGCTGCTGGTTCAAAGTCATCAATCGATTTAAAGTTAAGTTTTACTTCAAATTCAGAACCATCATCATTAAGCGTATTATCAACTAATAATTTTAGTGAAGGGCTCATGCGCTTTAAAACGTCATTAAAGTTTTCACGATCTATTTGCACAAATCGTCTATCTTTAAGTGGTTTTAATGCTTCTGTGTTATCACCAGAGAAGTCGCCCATAACACCAACAACAAATGGTAATTCTTTTTTTACTGCAGTGCCTTCAGTTTCCACATCATAAGTGATGTGTACGCGAGGCTTACGAACTCGTTTTAATTTATCATGGATACTCATAGAGAACTCCTTTTACTTATGTTTCAGTTTCGCTGATTTTAATGCCAGACAACTTAAAGTACCCAGTCCTAGCATCACTATCTGTAATTAATTCATTTAATAATTCAGGCAGCGACAATTCGCTCCATCGAATTACTTGTTCTATGGTGTACGACATAGGTGAGTGCGGCTCTGTTTTTCTAAAAAAAGTAGCGATTTCTTTGAGTTTATTAATCGCACTTTCTCTTGAGTTAATTTCGTGATTAACTTTTACAACTTGCTCTGTAACACTTTGACCGTCGTCGTCTTCACTTTGAACCACTTCTTGCACTTCGTTTAATGCAGCTTTTGCCTTATCAGCAGCTTCAAGCTTATCTGCAGCAACATGCTCAACAGCAGCAAGACTAACTGCTAATGCTTGTTTTATATTTGATGTTGGCTGTGGCTGTCCAGTTACTCTATCCAATACTTCGCTTAATAAAGCAAATTGCTCAATCGCGTTTTCAATGTCTTGTTTTAAAGTAACAAAGAATTCAGTACTTGTTTCTGCAGCACTTCTTTCAATGAGCTCATAGTCAACAGCACCTAAATTAAGCTTTTTCTCTCTTTTCTCATCTGTTAAACGAGAAATATCATAGCCTTGCTGATATTCCCAAAAAGAATATGACTCCATACTGGCGCTATCGGTCAGATAGATACTTTTTATCGGGATTATTAATGTACCTTCGCCTGCTGAACCATTAAGGCCAACCAATGCAGATACTTTGTCTGACACTTCATCATCGTCATCGAGTGACGGGTATAATTCATCAAAATAATTGTCGAGCAAGTTATGAGCAACTTTAAAACCAAAAGCTAAGCCTTTGAAGCCATGAATTCGACAAAGTGCTTCAATAAACCAAGCTAAATATTCGATATCTTTGCTTTGTGTTTTTATTGCTTTGCTACATTGCTCTAATAAAGGAAGCCAATCTCTTGCTAGTGAGGAAATACCTTCTTCATCCACTAATGCATTTCTTTCTGCTGCGCGAAGCTGGTTTCTTAAATCTTTTAAGGCGTAATAAGTCGACGTAGGCGAGACATCTGAGCGAGGATCAATACCTGCAACCTCGGTGTCTGAAATAGGGGAAATATACTCTTCAAATAAAAACATTCCGTCGTCCTAATAATTATCCATAAAACTCCAATAAAGCGGAGCGGATTTCATATTACATTCTTTATAATAAATTACAAGCCTAGTTACAATTGAGTTTAAACCTTAATTATTGCCTTTATATAAACAATTAAAATTTAATATACTTATTAATTAATAGATGTAATTAAAGTAAAAACTCAAATATAAAAATACAAACCAAATTTTTTAACTTAAAATCGTTATTTAGAAAAAAGCGGGATAGTAGCTTCATCTTGAATGTTGAATGTTTCTGATTTATGACCAGCGTATCCTTCATCGTACTTAATTAAAATACAGGTCACATTATCTCTTGCACCTCTAACTAATGATGAATGCATAAGCGCCATACCAGAATCAATAATGCTACTAGGCTCTAGCGATAAACATATGTCTTCATCAGACAACTCACCGGTGAGCCCATCTGAACAAAGTAAAAATATATCGCCCGTTTTTACTTCATTTTGAATAACGTCTACTTTTACATCCGCAGTTACACCCACAGCTCTTGTGATTACATTTGATAATGGATGTGTCTTGGCTTCTTCTACTGAAATAATCCCTTCATCAATTAAATCGTTTACTTGGCTGTGATCTCTCGATATCTGTTTAAGTTGACCATCTCGAAGCATATAAGCTCTGCTATCACCAACCCACAAAACATAGTACTTATTATTTTTAAGAAATAAGGCAGTAACTGTACTTCCTGCGGTTTTGCTACCTAAATATTGGGCGCTATATTCGTTTAATTGCCTATTCGCATCCTCAATGGCTTCAACTATGTGAGATACTTCAAGCTTCTCAAGTGGTAGCTCTTCAACTTTTGCTCTTATTACATCTACAACAAGCTGACTGGCAACTTCACCTGCTTCGTGACCTCCCATCCCATCTGCGACAACCCATAAGTTATGGTTATTTATCTCTACATGCGCATCTTCGTTAAGCTGCCTCACAGCGCCTCGGTGGGTAATTGCATAACTTGTACTAAACTTGCTAATCACTATTTTTTACCTGTGTAAAGTTCCATTCCCAGTGTTTCCACCTTCCATCTAACATTGCTGCAACTTGATTTACCGCAGGCAAGCCAGGCGTTATGAGTACCATAGGTTTTATATTATAAGAGCCATGTGTCCACCAAACGCTGTAATCACCGTGTTTTTTTAACAAAAGAGCATGCATTGCATCTTGGAGGGCTTGACTTGATAACTCATCACCTGAGAACTCAAATGCTTCTGCACTTTTATTTTTATCTACAGAATTTAAAAAACTAACCTGCTTTTTAACTCCTGCTATAGAGCTTAGAGACTTAGCAACCTCTTTACGCCAAGAAAATAAATCAACCGAACTATCAAGCACTTTTAATACAGTGTCTTCATACTCTAAAGAAAACACACCTGAGTTTAAAACATCAATAGGTGCAAATTCTAATGTGCTAGCAACTGTGAAGGGATAGTGCCTACCTACTGCGTCCATACTCGGTAATAGAGTCCCCATAACGCCTTTGTCACCAACAATGTTTGGCGATAATGCAAAGTGCCATACTGGTCCAATTAAGTAATTATCTTGCCATACTTCACCTAGCTGCTCTTTACTCACTGCAATGGCTGCTTGCAGCCACTGCTCCCAATGCTCTGAAAATTCTTTCGAAACGCTATCTTGTACAAAATCACCTAAACTAGGTACCTTGCCAAGATAACCAATATTTATAATCGGGTCGGACATGAAAACTTCTCTACACTTTTATTCCAAAATGGATGCCTGATTGATTTAGGCAATAACTCGACTTTCGCATTGTTTCCCATGAGTGAAAAATGTAACTCTAAGTCTTCACGTGTTTTTGCTCTTTTAGCACTTAACTCGTCTAACATGCGATATAGCGACCATTCACCTTGGTAAGTTGTATTTATAGAACGACCACCATTTGGAGGAGTAAATACAACTCGTGTTTTACTCTGGCCACTTGCTCCAGGCCATACAAAATTTGTTACTCTAAGTGGACCATGCCTGTAAGTCATTGACTGACCGTCAATTTCGAGCATAAAGCTAGAGATGGTACGGTCTAATTCTAATGGTTTTAAGCCAAACTCAATTCTTGGTGTTGCACTTCCGCCATCAAAAAAGACTGTTTGAATTTGATTCGCCAGTTCAAACATCGCTAATGTATCTCGGCTAATACCTATATCTTTTTCAAATTTCCATGGCGTTGAGCTCATATCTACACTTGGCGCAATATAGTTGGTGAAAAAGCTATCAATTGTTCCACCTGGGCCGAAAAATCGAGTGAAATCTTTCATATTCACTTCTTTATCTGCGTATGGAGAAAACGGATAACGGCCAACAATTGCAGCGTTATATTCGCGTAGCACCTTACTTTTCCACATCTCGTTTAAATGTCTGTTGGCACTATTTTTAGTTATGTTACTAGTATCTCTACTTATATCTAACAGCCAACTATTAAACGGGTAAGGTAAATCTCGACTTTGAAACTCAAGCTGACGAATAAAGCTAGGCTTACTTTTACCGCTAATTTGGTCTTTAATTGACGACTTTAATTGATCGCCTCTATCAAGTTTGGTTAAGTAAACGTTTAACTCTCTTAGATTTTTCTGAATATTATCTAATTGTTGAGCATCAATTTTTATTACATCTTCAAAGGCTTCTTCAACTTGGTGACCCGGTAATTTAATATCAAATTTAGGGGCTTCGTCAGGTAAAAATCTCTTGATACGATTAGCTTTGGTTTGCATAGCTATTTCAGCAGCATTTGCTGCAACTTTACCTGCAGCCTTTTGGTTATCAGATACTGGTAATTTAGTTAGCTGCACATTTTTTTGTACTGCAGTGATAATATTTTTAATAGGCGCTTCAGAGCCTGCTAAGGCATCAGTAATATTAACTCCCTCAGCCGGAGAGCTATATTGATTCAGGCTCAGATCATCAATAAATGATTGCCAATAATAGATATAATCTTGAAAGTATCGCTGCTCTAGTTTCTTCTCAATCTCATCTTTAGAAATATCGTAAGTGCCCGTTGCCTCTTCACCATACACCCAGCTACTTGCCATTAAATTGCCAAGCATTTTACTTTTCTCAACATTAAAAATGCCGTGAAAACCATTAAATGTATATAAGCCAGGGATACTTCGCGTAAGCTCACCGTCATTTCTAAAAGTAAATTTTTGCGCACTTTCAAAACTAATAATGTCTGTAAGCCTAAATGGCGGAATACTACTATCTAGGAAGTCGGCTTGTAATCTTTGATATGCTCGCTCAGCAATTGGTAGCTTAGTTAGCTCAGCTCGCGCAACACGCACTGCTTGATTATCAATTTCAATTTGGCTTACACCATTTTCAAGTAATGTAGCTACATGCTCCATCAGCTCTACTCTGGTTTGCATATTTTTATCGCCTGGTAAGTTACGCTCTAAATAAGCGTTAAACCAAACCGTTATATCTTCACTTTCAAAGTATTCAGGCTGAAACAACATGAGGTAACACTTCAGTGTTTCGTATAAATAACTTAAGTGCTCAGGATGAGCTTCCATTTCTTTAATTAAGGTACTTGCAATAAACGGTTCTAAATACGTTTGTAATGAACGGTCGTAGGCTTGTGTAGAAGCCATTTTTATTTCATTTAGTTTATCAAACCCAATTGATTTAGACTCTTGTGTATTAACAAGTTCAGGGTTGCTTGCAGGTAAGTTTCTAAGAGCCTTTAATCTGTCGTTTAGTACTAGTAAGTTATTACGGTCAAATGAGGCTGTATCAAGCTCTTGGTACGTTGCAATCGCATCTTCAGTCTCTGAAATTAAGTTACTATTCCAAGCAAAACTAAAGTACCACGATGTTGAAAAACCAAATAAAGCTATGCATGCAAGCGTTATGCTACCAACACGAAGCCATTTATTTTGCTTGTCATGATGTTTGTTAGTACTTGCTAAGTTTTGCTCTGGAAAAATTACACCTTCTAATACATTCTTTATAAAAAAGCTTTTAGATTGGTTAATGTATCCAGATTCGCCTGCGTTTGCTTCGTTTAAAAAACTAGATGGCGTACCTTCTTGCGTTGCACTTGTGAGGTAAACACCACGAAACATTGGTAGTTCTTCGTATGCATTAGGAGTGAATATTTCTTTTAAAAAAGCATCTCCTACACCTTGTAAAACACGAAGCTGCCTAGGGAATTCAAATATCTTAGCGCGAATTTCTTCGTTTCTTTCATTAATTAATCTACGATTTAACATTTCAGTTAATTTAGAAATTAATGAGTGAAATTCTTTGTTGAAAGCATCTACTTGTGTGTCTTTATCTAAATCAAGTTCAAAGGTTACGCCCCAAACCTGCTCACACTCTTCTTCGGTTAATTCGCCAAAAAACTCTCTAAAACCTTCAATTAAATCAACTTTAGAAAAAATAACGTAAACAGGAAAGGTCATGCCTAACTGGCTTTGCAGCTCTTGTAAGCGCTGTTTAATAGCACGAGCATGTAGGTTTCTCTCAGTTTTGGTCTGGCTCATCAGCTCAGAAATACCCATACTGATCATTACACCATTAATAGGCCTAAGAGGACGGTACTTACGAAGTAATCCCAAAAAGCCTTCCCATGCACGTGAATCATGCTTTGCATGGCTGCTTTGCGTTGTGTAGCGCCCAGCTGTATCAATTAAAACTGCTTTATTGGTAAACCACCAATCACAATTACGAGTACCGCCAACACCATGAACCAAGTCAACACCTAGTTTGTCTTTTAGCGGGTAATCAAGTCCTGAGTTATGAATAACGGTAGTTTTACCAGCCCCTGGTGGGCCTATCATTATGTACCATGGCAACTGGTAAATATTTTTACCTTTGAACAGCTTTACGTCTTTTAAAAGATCGATAGCTTCGTTCATTCGCGTTTTAAGCGTAGTAATTTCTTCATTTACTTCAGAGCTATTTGTATCGTTATTACTATCAATTAACTCATCAGCCATTTTTTCGTCTCGTTTGCTTTGTTGCACAAGACGATAAATTTTAGACACAGAAAAAACCAATAAAACCAATATAATAGTAAACAGTCTTGCTGCAATACTTTGTAGTGGTACATAGTCAGCTATCGCGATTAATGGGCCGCCAAACCAAATTAATAATGATAAAGCTAAAAAGCCAATAATTAGCATTGCCGTACGAGATGTAAGTGCGTAGGTCACTTTTTTTATTTTTTGTGAAAAACTCATTTCAGCCTCTTAAAATAATAAATCGATTTCAATTCGTCGGTTTAATGACCGAGAAGCTGAATCTGAATTACTGGCAATAGGCTCTGCTGCGCCCTTACCTTCGGGCCATAAACGCCCACTGAGGTTTGTACTTTTAGCCATAGAGTTTGCAACTTGCGTTGCGCGCGCTAAAGAAAGGTGCCAATTAGAAGGGTACTTATCAGTTCTAATTGGTGTGTCATCTGTATGGCCGGTTATTAAAATACGTCCTTTGGTTCCTTCAAGGCTTAACGCTAGTTTTTCTAAAATAGGCTGAAATGAAGGTAACAATTTAGAGTCACCTTGATTAAAAAGGCTCTCACTATTAATTGAGATTCTGATCCTATCGATATTTTTCTTTATCGTCACAATCCCCATTTGAATCTCAGTTTGTAATAGCTGCTCTAGTACAAGTAACTGCTGATCTTTTTTATCTACTGCTTGGTCTTCAGCTACAGGATGAATGATTGCAAGCTTGTCACTAACAGCCATAACATCATCATTTAGCTTCATATTTATAAATAAATAAACGGTAAGTAAAAGTAAGCCTAAAACAGAAAAAATAACCCATAATGGCACCTGATTTCTTAATTCTACGCCAGCGGCTACTCTTTGTTTCCAGTTAGGAGAAAGCTTATTATTGATTGGCCCATCTAACTGATTTAATAAGTGATACATTTGTGAGCGGTATTCTTCTACTTTATTGTCACCCACAGTATCTAGTCTGTACTTACCTTTAAAACCTAAATTTAAACAGTGGTATTGCAGCTCTAAAAAGGCTTTGTGTTGCTCAGGCTGGGCCAATGCATTATCAAGTAAAGTATAAAAGTACTCACCGCCAAAAGTTTCTTTATGAAATGTCGAAAGCAAGCTTTCGTCAGCCCATTCCATAGAACTCCATTTAGAGTTTAAAACTGATTCATCTAAAATTGCACATAAACAATAACGAGAGTTTTTGATTACATCTTTTGATAAATTTTGATTACGTAGTTCGACTTCAAAACGTTTGATAGCCTCTACACATCGATGCTTTAACGCAGCTAAGTTAGTCATCTCAACTGATTTTCTAATTGAAATAACCAAAGAGAAACAGTCTGTTGCGGCTTCCATTAATGGGTTTCTAAATATAGAAACCTTTGCATTACTAGGAATACTACTTGCAACAGGCTCAACAGACATGACTGTTTTGTCTGGATCATTATCTACTTGAGGATTATTTGAGGCATCACGCCCTAATCGACCAGGACGTGGTTTTATAATGGTTTCGTCCATTGAAACTCTTCCTTTTAAAAGTTAAGTTCTTATTGCCCACAGGCTTAGTTGTAACTCGGGGTAATTTCCTGACAAGTGAATAGCAATACCGCCACTTGAATGAAGTTTTGCCCAATGCTCGCCATGTTTATTTAATTCAAAATAATGAAAACCTGCATGGTAAGGAATTTGACGCGGTGCCGTTGGTAAGTTACTGATTGTAATACCTGGGATTTGATTATTTACTAAATCTCGGATTGTCTCAACACTACCAATTTTAATTTGAGAAGGTAATATCTTACGAAGCTCCTCGTGAGGAACACTGGCTTTAATAGCCAATACAAATTGACCTGAGCTAAGTACTGATTTGTCTTTGAGCGCACCAAAAGAAATACCAAACTTGCTTTGCTCTAACTTTATTTCCGTAGCAGTTTGCTCAATTACATGACTTAAAGATCGGTATAAAAAGTTTATTACTTCACTAAATACCGGGCCTAAGTTTTTATGATCGTACTTAGGTAATTTAGGCACTCTTTTGTTTACTGTACTAAAAGTAGATAACTCACCAGCAAGCTCTATTAGACGAGTATAAAGAACGCTTGGATGAAGATTATTAACTGATAATAAGTTTTCAAAAACAGCGTCATACTTGTTTAATGTTTGCAGCATAATAAAATCAGCTACAGAGGTACTTCCCGCATAACCTTGGCACAATCTAACAGCAATACTCTCTGAGCGCTGCTTGATCATTGAGCCAATCTCTCTCACTAAACCAAGTAATGGCTTACACTGACCGACTTTTAACGATGCTGGTATATACTTTGGATCGAGCTTAATTTGACCTTCACTGCTAACTTCAACAATGCGTGCAAGTGGCAATAATATATAGCCTGCATGGTCGTCTGATGACAATACTAGCTTACTAAATACCTTAGCTACTTGAATAATTTCTTGAGCTTGTGCACCTAAAGAGTCATCACTTACAGATAAGTCGTTTAGTTTATAACGCGTAACAATATCCTCATCTAAAGAGGAAATATTAATACCACTGGCTTTTAGTGCAGGAACCGCTAAATAAATTATTTCATCATAAACATCTTTGCCCACCACTAAAGGCTCAGGCAAAGAGGTAGATTGAGGCATATCGATAGGTAGCAAATCAGGGGTAATAGCTGACAATGACTCAATAGCAAATTGGCCTGAGCTTAATAGCTGATTATCGATACTTATATCAAGTATGCCCCAAGGATCTGCTAAATTCCCATTACAAATTTGCTTAATTAAATGCGAAAAATGCTTATCTGACTGCTGAAAGTGTTGCGGCCTTAAGAACATTCCTTCGGTCCAGGCAACACGAGTGTTATCACTCATTGTACAAATCCTTTTTTACTGCTCTCTCATGTATGTAGCAATTGCTTCAACATTTACATCTATATCGTCATAGCCAGTTGGGTCAACTTCGATTACAGCTCTCCATCGTGCTTGATCGATATTTCTGTACGCGACAACAACACCAACATATCGTGTATTGCGGTTTAAGCTCATTTTATATTCTTGAACAGAGTTTGGCTGTAATTCTAATTCATCTTTTTTTAATAAGTCTGGGCCTAATAGTTTTTCAGGTGTTTCATACAGGCTAAAGAAATCCTGAGTATCAAAAATTGTTCTCGAGCTAAGCTCAAAAATTTTCATTACTACCGGTGAAGGTCTATCTGACGTGTCTGGATTTACATTTTTAGACACATTAATTTTTAGATCCGTAGAAGGAGGCACAAACTTATTAACAGTTGAACAACCCATGGCTAAAAACAGTAAACTGAAACTCATTAAAAAGAGCTTAAATTTGTTCATTATCTACTTTCCTTTCTAGAACGATTCTTTAATTCTATCGTTGTATGCTTTTAAGAAATCATCTGACAACGCCATAGCTCCCTTACTATTTACATCATGAGATAACTCATCATATAAATTTTTGTATAGCTTCCAGCACTTAGCCTCTGTTTGACCAGGGATGATTTTTAATACGTTAGAATTATCATTTATTTGTTGATTTATATGTTGGGGAGAAACTTGCTCTAACATCCCTTTTAATACGCCGTCAGCTCCTGCTAATAAAGCATGTTCATGTCTTCGCGTATCAACAAAGCTTTCTTTGATTGATTCTTGAGACGACAGGAAGCTTGCACTATTTCTGATGAATAAATTCTGAATAACGTCATCAATATCTGCCGAAAACTTAATTGGGTTATTTTGTTGAGTTTGAAACATCGTTTGGTTTAAACGCAATTGGTTTTTTACAAGCGCTCTTTGGCGAAGAGACTCCATCAACTCGGTCAGTAATAGATTTAACCCTTGGCCCATTTCAAACCAAAGTTCTTGTGAGTTTAATGAGTTTTGTAACTCAGCTTTAACCCCCAGTCCGTTTAAAAAAGCATCAGTTAAAGCGGTATCTTCACTAAGCGATGTTGGATTTTTTTGCACTACTGGTTTATGAACAGGTTTTACTGCTTGAGGTTTAGTTACAGGCGTATCTAGTACTGGTGTATTAACTGAAGTTTGCTGCTCAACAGTTGGTTTTTGTTGTGGTTTCCTTACAACGGGTGCTTGTTGAGTTACAGCTTCTGGGTTCATTAAGTGAGCAAGCTCATCCCAGTTTTCCGGTATTTGGTTAGCTGAATTAAGGTCACTGGCCTGAGTCATAGAAACTGCAGGCATAGACTCATCCATTATTGATTCATTAAAGTACTGTTCTGGCTCAGAAAAATGCTCCGTAGGATGCTGATAAGACCTTTCTGGCTCTTTGCTAATACTAGCTGCAGCGCTTAAATTACCATAATCGGTATCAGCTGTTTTTTCATTAGTAGCTAATTTTACCTCTATCTGAAAATCACCCACAGTGATCGTATCACTATTTGACAAGCGTTGTTTATTGCCTTGACCTAATGGAGCCACACCAAAATTTACAAAAGTACCATTTGTAGATGTATCGTAAACATAAAAAAAGTCGCCCTCTTTAACTATGCGTCCGTGCTTACTAGAAATGATTTTTTCAGGATCAGGAAAATGCCAATCACATGCTTCTGAACGGCCAAATATTAGAGAGTCTTTTACTGTTTTAGTTGCTTCAATTTCTGGAGAGAGTCTATGATAACTAGTGATGTTTAGTATCAGTTCCATTTGATAAGTTAGTCCCATAAATCTACATTCTCATTAGGATAAAGTAGAAGAGAAACTATTGTCAACATTGAAATTAATATATAAAAATATACTCAACCATACAAAAGCTCAAATTTAAATAAATTAAATTAAACAAAACCTCTATAAAAAAGCCCTTTCAAAGCTTACAAAAAATATTTTGTATGTTCCCATTTAAAAAAATTGCTATTTAATAATTAGCATTACATTTTATTCATTTTAAGCCCCTAGAAGTGTTACAAAACAATGCCTGTAGGCTTACACTGTTTATAAAAATAAACAGTAAATAAACGATATTTCAATAATTAATATAAAAGCCCTTAATTTTTTAAAGTTTTGTACGAAAGTTCTGCTTTAGAAACATTGCTAAGTTGGCTAATTTTTGTAAAAATACAACGCTTATCAAAGGGAGAATTGATAAAAATAAAAAACTCACCTTTGCGATTATTTTAATATACACAATAAAAGGATTTATAATGAGCGGTGTCAACAGTTCTAATGATAAAACGCAGATAGCTTCGCTTGACTCAAATCTTCGCACGTCAAAAGCAATAAATAAATTAAACCTTATTGGTAAAAAAGTTTCGGATCGCTACTTAGTTGAAGAACTTATTGGCCAAGGTGGCATGTGTTACATTTACCGAG
Source organism: Pseudoalteromonas sp. SR45-1 (assembly GCF_014163655.1). Taxonomy (NCBI): domain Bacteria; kingdom Pseudomonadati; phylum Pseudomonadota; class Gammaproteobacteria; order Alteromonadales; family Pseudoalteromonadaceae; genus Pseudoalteromonas; species Pseudoalteromonas sp. SR45-1. The sequence goes on from NZ_JACJDR010000004.1 coordinate 203,403, forward strand.
CCAGAGATTTATTTTTAGAAAGTGCGAGTCGTCCTGAAGTTTTCGTAGCGATTAAAGTATTATTAGAAGAGTTTTCTCATTCTGAAGAAGCTATTTCACTTCTTAAGGATGAAACAACTAAAACACAACAGCTCTCCCATCCAAATATTGTAAAAGTATATTCTGCAGGTTCTGATAACGGTTTACATTACGTAACCATGGAATTAGTAGAAGGCGAAACGCTAGAGCAAATAATTAAACGCAACAAACCCTCTGGAATGGTTTTCAAAAAAGCGAGCGTGATTCTTAATCAACTTGCCGATGCTTTAATTTATGCCCATTCTCGTGGCGTCATTCATAACGATTTAAAGCCATCGAATATAATCTTCGATTCAAATGGTAGCCTCAAGGTACTTGACTTTGGTATTGCTAAACACAAAACCATTGAAGATGCCTATGCAGTTAATAGTGAATCAAGCCTAGGCACTGTAGGAGGTTATACGCCAACCTATGCAAGTCCTGAACAATTAAAAGGTGCTGCAGCATCCGTTAAAGATGACGTTTTTTCTTATGCGTGTATTGCCCTAGAGTTATTAAGTAGCAAACATCCATATAATCGTGTTGCAGCAGACACACTACCTAAAGATACATCGGCAAAACGTCCTAGTAACTGCCCTTTATGGTTATGGGGCACACTTAATAAAGCAATTTCTTTAGATGCAGCAAAAAGAACTGATTCGTTAAAGCCTGCTTTAGATAAGCTTCAAAGTAACTTTAAACCGGCAATAGCACTTGCAGCCAGTACTGTTGTGTTAGCCCTTTTGGCTAGTCAGTACTATCTATCAAATACAAATAATATAAAGCAGCTTGAAGCAAAATTAGATAATGCAAAAGCAATTAACCAACAAGTAGAAACATGGATGTCTTGGGATGGGCCGGAGATTCTAAACAAGCTTGCAGAAATCCCACCTCAATACGAAGTATTAAAACAGGGATTATTAAGATCTAATCAAGCTAATATTCTACAAAGTTTTGATTACAGAGCGAATCAAATCAATACAAGCGCTAACAAGTTTAAAGACTTTGATGAAACAATTAATGTTTATAGTAAAGCCTTGGAGTATTACCCAGATTCAGAAAAGCTATCGGTACAACTCGAAAGCATTTTAAGAGAGCGTCAATCAATAATCTCAGATATTACTTCTCGTATTGATTTGTTACTTGAGCAATCTCGCTATAGTGAACTGGACAATAATAGTATTCCACAATTAATCAATGATTTAAGTGTAGTCGATAGCACCTACGTTTATCGCCCGTCTGAAGTGCATTTTGATAACTATAAACTTGCCTTAGATAAAGCGATTGAAGAAGATGATGTTATCACGCAAAAATCTTTACTTAATGTTGGTAAAGCTATTTTCACCAATAATCAAAAAAATGAACTTGGCTTTGCAGACCTTCTAAAAAGAGAGTCGGCGATAGATGCTTTAACGCTTTACCAAAAGAAAGTAAACCTAGGTGAACCAGCTGATTTTCCTACTGAAGATGCCGTCGTATTTTACGGTCCTAGATTTGATAGATACACACAAAAACTAGAGACGATTGAAGAGTACAGAGATTTATTAGATTTTGAAGAATTAATCAATACCGAGTCTGCAACATTACCTAAAGACTTTTCATTACTCGTTTCTTTAAAACAAGAATTATCTAGACGTTATATCACTATGGCAAATACGTTAATGAAAAGAAAGATGTACCGTACAGCAGAGCAACTAGTTGAAAGAAGCGAAGCTATTACTCAGTCTCTTGATAATGTAATGCTTTAAAAAACTATTTATTGCGAGAGCATCACCAAATAACTAAAAATATATTAAACTAACAAACGTTTTGTTTTAACAAACGAAGGTCAAGGACGACGGGTTGAGCGATCATTTTGCATAAACTCCTCCAAGATTTTTCGTAATTATCACTATTTAAATGAGTTTATGGAGTACCTATGAAAAAGATAAGCGCACTAGCGGCATTACTAATACTAAGTGGTTGTTCAACTACATCGTCTGTAGATGAAACGCAGCAACTTGCAAAAGAAGAAGCAGTTCAAGTACAAGAAGAAATTGTCGAAGCTGTAGCACCTATTTCATTAACTGTAATCACTAACCCTAGTGATGCACGCGTACGCATTATGAACATTGCGCCTGTGTACCAAGATGCCATTGAACTTAAAGAAGGTAAGTACGACGTTGAAGTAAGCAAGCCAGGTTACTTAACTTACCGCAAGTGGGTTGTAGTCGATAAAAAGACAATTTTAACAGTAAATTTAGATGAAGTAGCAGCAACTGAAGCGGCTAACTAGTCCAGTATCTAAACTTTAATTATGCCTTTAAACATTTCACATGTATTAAAGGCATAATTTTAAACTACACCAAATAATATAATAAACTCCCCACAGCCCCTACATTTATTAAAATACATAACCACAACACCACTATAAAACGTCGCTTTTGTGATTTATGACGAAGTAATTGTTGAGCAAGTAATGCCCCCGGCCATCCTCCAAATAATGCAAGTAGTTGCAGTGTGCGCTCTGGCGTGCGGTTTACTTTTTTATGTGAAGAGCGCTTAGCTTGTCGCTTATCCCACGCGTACATTAAAAAAGTGATAGCACTTAATACACTTATATAACCAGGTACATATATAGGTATATAAACAGGTAAGTATTGCAGTAGGTAAGCCTGCCAAATGGCGGCTAAATAAAGTAATGAGAATGTGATTAATATTTTCTTTATCAATTAATTATCGCCTATACTTGGCATTGGTATTACAAAAACAAGAGCCAAATTATGACATATTTTAAAGCGATATTCTTAGTCTTATGCTTATTAACATTTAGTAGCTATGCATCCGATACATCCACCAACCTTGATAAAGAACTTGCCGTATTTAAGCCCTATTTAGGAACTTGGCAGGCTGACTTTAAAGTACCTGAAGGTGCTAAAAAAATACAAGATGTTGGCCGTTGGGAGCGTGCTTTAAACGGTAAAGCGATACATACCAAGCACTCTATTAATGAAGGTGAGTATGGCGGCGAGTCGATGATTTTTTACGACAGTAAAAAAGAGTCTTTGGTATTTTACTATTTCACAACAGCAGGGTTTTATACAAAAGGGACTATGAAAGTCCTCAGCCCCACTCAATTTGTAGCTTATGAAGATGTAACTGGTAGCCAAGATGGTATTACAAAGGTTAAATCGATGAGTGAACTAAAAGACGATAAATTTCTTGTATCGACCTCTTACCTTAAAAAGGGTGAGTGGACAAAGCCCGAACAACGTATTTATACACGCAGTACAAAAACGGTTAAGTTTAAATAGCTGTGATTTAAAAGTACAAAAAAGGCAGCCTAGGCTGCCTTTTGTCATTTATAAAACCGTATTTATTTTACGTATTTTTTAAATGCAGCGTCTACTGGTGTATCAGCAAGGTGATTAGTGTAGTTGCTCATTACTTTTTGAGACAAGCCTACAATAATTTCAAGTAGCTGTTGCTTAGCGTAACCTGCGGCAAAGAATTTTTCGATTTGCTCATCGCTGATCACGCCACGTTCACGTGTCATTGCAAGTGTAGTTTCACGAAGAGTTTCTAGCTTAGGGTTTTCAAGTGGTGTTTTGTTAACAAGTGCGTCAACAATACCTTGATCAACCTTCATTGCCGCTGCAATACCACTGTGAGCAGGTACACAGTAATGACAGTCGTGCTCTACGTTAATTGATTGCCATACTACTGTTAGCTCTTCTGCGTTGAATGATGTTTTTTGAAACAACTCATGCAGTACTTGGTAACCTTTAAGTAATGTTGGTGCTTCAGCCATTACTGCATGTAAGTTAGGAAGCATACCAAATGCTGCTACTGAATCAGCTAGTAACGGTTTTGCTTCTTCTGGTGCGTTTTCTTGAGTGTATAAAGTAAATTCGGCCATGGTTAGCTCCTAATAATTAATAGTTTTAAGTAACTTCGAGACACATAGTATTTGATTTTGAGCGACTGTTCAAGTTAAAATTGAGCAAATGTTCAAATTGATTGAGAATGATATGGCTAATAAGGTTAAATTTGAACGCGAGAATGTAGTTCGCGTTGCTAGTCAGCTATTTTGGCAAAAAGGTTTTCATGCAACCTCAACGCGTGACTTACAAGAAGCCGTTAATATGCGCCCAGGTAGTATTTACTCTGCGTTTGGCTCTAAAGAAGGCCTATACTGCGAATCGCTGAAAGATTACACCGTACAAATGAAAACCCAAATAGAAGGGTTTTTATCAAGTGCCGATACAGTACTTGGTGGATTACGTGCGTTTGTTGAAAACGTGGTAATTAAAACAAAAGATTGCAGTCCAAGCGCTATTTGTATGCTAGTTAAAGCAAACAGCGAGTTTGCAGAAAAAGATTCAAACCTGTATGAGCTAAGCTTAGATTTAACGGCTCAATTTGAAGCTTATTTAACGCAATTATTTAACCAAGCAATAAACAAAGGTGAGTTAAGTAACACGTTGACCGCTGTTGAATATGCGCGCTTTTTTCAAGTGCAATTTACAGGTTTACGCGGTTATTTTAATCGTCCTAATGTAGAGCAATTTGCTGAGCCAATGATCAACCAAATGTTTATGTTGATTAAAAAGTTATAAATAGCAGTTATCGAGCATTCCCAACAAGTTACATTTATTCTACTAAATAAAAATGGCCAGTATTAACTGGCCATTTTTTTTGTGCTTAAAACTTAATTTGTAAGTTACGTTTTAAGCTTATTAAGTTCATTATCTTGCTGGGCAACGAGTGCATTAAGCGCTTCGCTGCTATCCCCTGCTTGTGTAGATAAGTCAGCAAGTTGCGATGCGGCATCAGAGATAAGCGTTAAATTACGGTTTATTTCTTCAGTTACTAAACTTTGCTCTTCAGCAGCGGTGGCAATATGTGTAATTTGATTGGTTATTTCATCAACTTTAACAACAACACTGTGCAGAGCATCAAAAGCTACTGATGTTTCATCAACGGCATTTTGTGCACGTACTACGCCTTTTTCAATAACGGTAGATGCGTTACCTACTTCAGATAATAAACTATCAATTAGCTGGCTTATGTCGTCTGTTGATGAACGCGTTTTAGAAGCAAGTGCACGTACTTCATCGGCAACAACGGCAAAGCCGCGCCCATGTTCACCAGCGCGCGCAGCTTCAATAGCAGCGTTAAGTGCAAGTAAATTTGTTTGTTCTGAAATAGTACGAATTACATCTAATATTTGCGTAATGTCTTTACTACGCGAAGCAACTTTTTCAACGGCTTGGTTAGCTTCTTTAATTTCTTCAGACATCGTTTTAACTTGCGTCATCGCTGATGACAAGCTCGACTCACTGCTTACTACCAAGCTATTTATTTCATCGGCTTGTTGGGCTGATTGCTCTGATGCTCTGGCGACTTCAAGTGCTGTTGCGCTCATTTCGTTCATAGCCGTTACCACACTTTCAATTTCTTGAAATTGAGATTGCACATTATGCTTTGTATCAATAGCTATGTGTTGTGCTATTTCGCCTTGCTGCTTGGTTTGATCAGACACCGTTTTAAGCTCAGAAATTAAATCACGTAGCTTTGCTAAAAATCGATTAAACCCACCAGCTAAAGCAATTAGCTCTGCATGGGTTTCAACATGAAGTGTATGCGTTAAATCGCCTTCTGAACTTGCAAGGTTATCTACACGTTGTTGAATTTTCTGTAGCGGCGCTATTACACCTGCTATTACTAATTTCATAATAACAAAAGCAACCACAGCAATTACTAAGCCTGTTATTAAAATAATAAATCTGAGTGATGTTGCTGTTTCTTGCATGTTTTTTTCTAGCGCTTCAGGCCCTGCAAGTGCTAGATCTGTAGGTACTTCTATGATTAATGACCACTGAGTGTTAGCTAGCTTAATATTAATTGGGTAGTTAACTAAATACTCGCTAGGCGTTTTAAAGAGGCCATGTTGGCCTTTAAATTTAACCAGCTCACTGTAAGTGTTGCTACTAACCGCTTCTTTAAATGGGCGGCCTAATTTAGACTTATAGTGACTGCTGCCTACAATTAAACCTATATCACTTAAAAGTGTTACTTTTGCTTGGCCGTTGTAAAGCTCGCTCGACAGCTTTTCGGTTAAGCCCTGAAAAGTTGGGAGCGTTAAATCAACGCCGGCTAAACCAATAAACTGACCTGACTTTAAAATAGGCACAGTTAACGACGTTAGCATTACTGAGTCGCCCGATGGGATTTCGTATAAATACGGTTCCATAATACAAGGCTTAAGCGTGTCTTTTGCACACAAATACCAATGCGCTTCACGAATACCAAATTCATTTAAAGAGGTAATATATTTATCGGCAGCGTTGGCTACTTTTTGCTGTTCAATTACGCCGTTTTGGTCGCGAGTTATATACACCTCTAAGGTGCCATTACCATTAACCGAATGTTTGTAACCTTGTTTAAAGCTCGAATCTTGCCCATCAAAAGCATTAGGCTCAAATTGCGAATATATAGAAGAAAGCAGAGTATTTTGCTCTAACATCGAGCGGTTAATACTTACTACTGTATCGCGGCTCAGGGTTTCGCTTTTGGCTGCGTCACCTAATAAAGCCGCTAATGAATAAGGAATGCGGTAAGCTTCATTAATAAAGCCTGCAATTTTTTCTCCGTATCCAGCTGCATGAGCATTAAGCTTTTCTTCTACTTCTACAGTAATGTACTCTTCAGATTTAGTCGCTAACTGCTTATTACTTGATGATAACTGCCACCACAAAACGCCTGATAACACTAGTACAGTTATAAATATACTACCGACACTAAGCCAGAGTAACTTTTTTGCTAACGATATTTCTCGCATTCATTACACCCTTTAAATTAAAACTACTGATACAGTTTAGTAGATCTAACCAACGAAGCTATGAATATCGTTAAACAAATTGAATTTAATACAATACGTTGGATTTTTTAAAGTTTAGCTAACCGTGCTGTTGTAATTGCGGCTAAAACTAATAAACACACACTTACCCATAAACACGCACTAAGCCCATATACTTGAAAAACCCAACCAGAAAGCACCGTACCAAGCAAACGCCCTATCGCATTGGCCATATAATAAAAGCCAACGTCTAGTGACACCCCATCATTTTTAGCAAAACTTACTATTAAGTAACTATGCAGCGATGAATTTACAGCAAATACTCCACCAAAAATAAGTAAGCCTATTACAAGCGTAAAATGTACCGCTATATCCAATTGCATCAACAACGCCAAAATGCCAGTTACACCACTTAATAAAGCAACCCACCAGTATGCTTTTTTGACCGAATGTGAAGTTGAATCACCTTGCCCAGTTATTCGCGGTGCTTGCGATTGCACCAGCCCATAAGCAATTACCCACGAAGCCATAAAACCGCTGACCCACCAATGATCCCAGTTAAACTGAGCGGCTAAGTAAACAGGTAGTGCAACTACAAACCATACATCGCGCGCTGAAAACAAGCATAAACGCGCTGCGCTAAGTAAGTTAATTGCCCGCGATTTAGAAAATAATTCTTTAAACTTAGGTTTGTTTTTAGCTTTACCAATATCGCCTTTTAAAAAAATTAAACTAATAACCCACGCAACACTAAGTAAAATAATTAGACTTATTAATGCCCCCACAAAACCAAATACAGTTAGTAATAAGCCGCCTAAAAAAAAGCCCACCCCTTTTAAAGCATTTTTAGAGCCGGTAAGTATGGCAATCCATTTATATAATTGGCTTTGCCCTGCATCGTCTTGCGGTACTAAATACTTAATGGCGCTCTTTGCACTCATTTTATTTAAGTCTTTTGCTATGCCACTCAGTGCTTGCGCTGCCATAACATAGGCAACGGTTAGCCAATCCCCTGGCACGCAAAGCATGGCTAAAGCTACAAGTTGTAGCCCAAGCCCTACATTCATGGTTTTGTTCAACCCTAAATGCGCGCCAAGCCAACCACCTACTAAATTGGTGATCACCCCAAATATTTCATAAAACAAAAACAACATGGCTATCGCAAATGCACCATAACCTAACTGATGAAAATACAGCACCACCAACATGCGTAGCGCACCATCAGTTAAAGTAAATGCCCAATAGTTACCAGTAATTATTAAATATTGTTTTATAGAGCTCGGTAAGTTAGCCAACTGCGCAAACATAGCGTTAAACCTTTTTAAACGAGATTAAACCAAATCACTTTGTGCAACTTTAAGCATTAGCTCAGCAGTACGGTTTGCATAACCCCACTCGTTATCGTACCAAGCGTATAGTTTAAGTTGAGTGTTGTTAATTACCATGGTTGAAAGCGCATCAATAGTGCAGCTGCGCGGATCTGTTTTGTAATCTATAGATACAAGCGGCTTTTCTTCGTAGCCTAAAATACCTTGTAGCTCGTTATTTGCAGCGTCTTTAAACCACGTGTTTACTTCGTCTTGTGTAACACCTCGCTCGAGCTCAAAAACACAATCGGTAATTGATGCGTTAGTAAGAGGTACACGCACGGCATGGCCGTTTAATTTACCTTTAAGCTCAGGAAAAATATGCGTAATAGCAGTTGCACTACCGGTTGTAGTAGGTATTAAACTTGTACCGCACGAACGCGCACGGCGTAAATCTTTATGAGGGGCATCAATAATCGTTTGGGTATTAGTAATGTCGTGAATCGTTGTCATTGAGCCGTGCTTAATACCCACTTTTTCTTGCAGTACTTTTACTATTGGCGCTAAACAGTTAGTAGTACACGAGGCGGCTGTAACAATTTTATGCTCACTTGGGTTATAAAGATCATCGTTTACACCCACTACTACATTTAAAATACCGTCTTCTTTTACAGGTGCGGTTACCACAACACGCTTAACACCTTGCGCTAAATATTGATTTAACAGCTCGGTGGTTTTCATTTTACCGCTGGCTTCTATTACTACATCGCAATCAGACCAATCAGTTTCGTTTATGGTTTTGTTGTTGGTAACTGCAATCGTGTGTTTACCCACACTAAAGCTATTATCGTCACTAGAAACCTGTTGTGCTAAACGTCCGTGTACTGAGTCAAACTCAATTATATGTGCGTGGGTTTTAGCATCGCCCGCTACATCGTTTACTTTAATAAACTCTATTTCTGGCCAATCAACTGCTGCACGCAGTGTTAAACGCCCCATACGGCCAAATCCGTTAATACCTACTTTAATAGTCATAATTAAATACCTTTAATAAGTTAATTCATTAGTTAGTTGCAGCAGCTAGTAATACGTTCAGGGCGATTACCCATAACATTTAAGCGCGTTAAATCGTTTTCATAAAATGAAGGGTTAGCAGTCAGGGTTTGCGTTAATACATTTTTAGCCCACTCTGGCAGAGCTTTATTAATACTGTAATAAACCCATTGATTTTGTTTTCGGTCGCTCAATAATCCGCATTGTCTTAACTGCGCTAAATGGCGAGACACTTTAGGCTGGCTTAACTCAAGTGCAGCAACCAGTTCGCATACACATAGCTCTTCTTGATGGCTAATTAATAGCATTGCCTTTAAACGCGTATCGTCTGCTAGGCATTTATAAAATTGGAGTGGGTTGAATTGTTCCATACTGTCCTCACTGTGTTAGTGCACATACAATAAAACAAAAACAGAACATATGGAATAGTGAATATATGATTTTTTGCATATTTATTTAACGACTCATTTTTATTAAACTCCACGCACAAAAAAGCCCAGTGGCAAAACCACTGGGCTATTACAGTATTAGTTAACTTAGCAATTAATTAAATAACTGAAAGCTCTACTTCAATATTGCCACGTGTTGCGTTTGAATATGGACATACTTGGTGCGCTTTATCTACAAGCTCCTGCGCTGCAGCTTTATCCATATCACCTAGTGACACAGCAAGTTTTACTGCAATACCAAAACCGCCTTCAATCGCGCCAATAGATACTTGTGAGTCAATATGTGTGTCGCTTGGTAAATCTATTTTTTCGCTACCTGCTACAAATTTTAGTGCGCCAATAAAACACGCAGCATAACCTGCGGCAAATAATTGCTCAGGGTTAGTGCCTTTACCGTCGTCTCCGCCTAAACCTTTAGGTGTTGATAGCTTTACATCTAAACGACCATCATCAGATTTAGCTACGCCTTCGCGGCCGCCAGTTGCAGTTGCTTTTGCTGTATAAGCTACGTTTTGTAATACATTCATAATGAACTCCAAAGTTTAGTAATTAATTTAGTTTGTATGCAAAATAATAGAACAAGTAATTAGAGATTGCAAATACTTTGCATGCAAATTAAAATACCATGTATCAAAATAAAGGATAACGTTATGCCGTTTGAGCAATTAAAGTTAAAAAATCAGTTATGTCATCGGTTATATATGGCATCTAACAGCATTGCGCGTGCGTATCGCGAGCCTTTAAACGAGCTAAATTTAACTTATCCGCAATACGTAGTAATGATGGCGCTGTGGGAGCAAGACGAAATAACAATTGCAGAGCTAATAGATAAAACCGCGATAGATGGCGGTGCAATGACCCAAATACTCAAAAAAATGAGCGACAAATCATTACTGGCTGTTATTAAAGATGAGCACGACAAACGCAAACGCCTAGTTCAGCTAACCAAGCATGGCCAATCACTTAAGTTAAAAGCAGCCGATATTCCTAAAAATATTTTATGTAAATTTGATAGTGTAGATGCAACACAAGCGAAACAGTTGATGCTGCTGCTCGATTTAGTAGTAAACGACTTAGCCGATTAGGCTCTTAATTTTTAAACAATAAACGTGTTTTAAAAGGTTTTAAAAATGACTCATATTAAAAAACTACTATTAGCAGCGGCGTGTAGCACGGCACTTTTAGGTAGCAACGCTGTAACTGCTAACACCGCTGGCCAAAATGCTGATTTAAAAACAGTAGCCACCTTTGATGCGCAGCACCCTCCGGGCAACATTGCTATTACCCCATCGGGCAGAAAGTTTTTATCTGTGCATGGCTTTTTTGGCCAAAAGCAAAAAATTATGGAGCTTTTAAGCGATGGTACAACTAAGCCCTATCCTAATGAAGAGTGGGCATACGCGTACAATAACGGTAAAGGTTTTTACGACGTACTTGGCATAAACGTATCAAGCGATGGTGTATTATGGATGCTCGACACTTCAGGGCCCGATCACGCTGGGCGCTTAGTAGGTTGGGATACAAACAAAGAGCAACTACATAAAATCATTTATCTGGCTAAACCAACCATTACCGACACCTCGTTTTTAAACGATTTAGTCATCGATAATAAACATGGCGTTGTATACATTGCCGACACAGCCCAAGGCAGCCAAGCCGCTATTATTACGGTAAACCTTAAAACAGGTGTCGCACGCAGAGTGTTACAAAATAGCCATTACACCACCGCCGAAAATATCGATATGGTTATTGATGGGCGCATAATGAGCCTTGGCGGACAACCAGCCCGCTTAGGTGTTAACCCTATTACGCTTGACCCTAACGAAGACTGGCTTTACTTTGGCTCAATGTCGGGTACATCGGTTTACCGCATTGCCACCAGCGATATAAATAACGAGAGCCTTTCGGCTAAAGCGCTTGAAGACAAAGTTACGCGTTACGGCACTAAGCCAATTTCAGACGGTATTATTGTTGATGGCGGCGGTAACATATATGTAACCGACATAACCAATGGCGCAATTGGCGTAGTTAAACCCACTGGCAACTACGAAGTATTATTTAAGGACGAACGCTTAAGCTGGCCTGATGGCTTTAGTTACGGAGCCGATCATAAAATATACTTTACCGTTGACGATTTACATAATTCGCCTGTACTTAATAATGGCAAAAATCAAAGCCACGGTAAGTTTAAAGTAATGTCGTTCGAGCCTTTAGTAAAAGGAAAAGTAGGCCGCTAATTTTCTTTTTAAGTGACTACATTTTTTAAAAAGCCTTGCACATTTAAGTGACCTAATAGTTGCAGGGCTTTTTGTTAAAAACACACCACACTGGTGCATATTTTAAAAATACTTCACCGCTTTGGTGCTAATCCTTTAGTACGTATTTACACTTAAATACTAAATACCTGATTTCTATTCATAAAATATTCAAGTTAATGTTGGCATACTTCTTCCAATAAACTGATGTGTTCAGTGAAAATACCAAGGAAAAACCATGTTCAACTTATACCATACCCTTTACCTTTTATGGCGTTTAGATATTAGCGTTTGGCAAGTTAATGATCCAACAAATACCCATACCACCGCTGATAAAGAGCGCGTCTATGTTAAGTAACATCGTATTGTGTAAAGGCTTGGCATAAAGCTTAAATGTATAAACCTACTTTAGGCTAAGCTTTTGCACACTATGAAATTTATGTGTACATTTTAATTAAACTTCAAATTAATCGTTCAATATTAAAACAACCCCCTTGTAATAAACGCCACATTTAAAAACATCGAAAAAATTAGTAAAAACACTGCGTTTATAACTTTGCAAGCAGCCCTATTGCGTTGTATTGTTGCATCCTATTGAAAATTTTTAGTTGGAACGTGTATGCACGCTTTGGAAGTTAATTTTGATGGCTTAGTTGGCCCTACTCACAACTACGCTGGTTTATCGTATGGTAATGTTGCCTCGTTAAATAACGCAGCAAGCTTTTCAAATCCTCAAGAGGCCGTGCTTCAAGGCCTTGAAAAAATGAAAGCCATGCACGACAAAGGCCTAACTCAAGGTGTATTTGCCCCTCATGCGCGCCCCGACTTAAACGTACTGCGCCGCTTAGGCTTTACCGGTAATGATGCACAAGTAATTCATAAAGCATTTAAAGCTGACCCAATTTTATTACGCGCGTGTTATTCAGCGTCTGCAATGTGGACTGCCAATGCCGCTACGGTATCGCCATCTCCTGATACAACCGACGGCAAAGTACATTTTACTTCAGCTAATTTAAATAATAAGTTTCATCGTTCATTAGAGCCTGCAACCACTACGCGCTTATTAAAAGCGATGTTTAATAACGACAAATACTTTGCGCACCATACCCATTTACCAGACCAAGGCTTTTTTGGCGACGAAGGTGCAGCAAACCATACTCGTTTTTGTGACAGCCACGGCGAGCAAGGCCTTGAAATGTTTGTATTTGGTGCCAGCGCGTTTAACAGCCAATTACCAAAACCAGCTAAATTTCCTGCAAGGCAAACTCTAGAAGCCTCAGAAGCAATTTGCCGTTTACATAACTTAAAAGATTCAAGCCAAATTTTACTACAGCAAAATCCAGACGTAATAGATCAAGGCGTGTTTCATAACGATGTAATTGCAGTAGGTAACGCCAACGTATTACTGTGCCACCAGCAAGCATTTTTAAACCAAGCACTGGCACTGCAAGATATTCGCGAAGCGTATGTAGGCAATAAAGAATTTTACATTATTGAAGTACCTACCGACAAAGTAAGTATTTCCGATGCTGTAAGTAGTTACTTATTTAATAGCCAGTTAGTGAGCCTTGAAGATGGTTCAATGCTGTTAGTGGCACCACAAGAGTGTAAACGCAACAGCGCGGTTAACGCCTACATTGAAGAAATGATTATGGCTGATAACCCAGTAAACCAAGTGCAGTTTTTTGATTTACGCCAAAGTATGCAAAATGGCGGCGGCCCAGCTTGCTTGCGTTTACGTGTAGCCCTTAACGAACAAGAACTTGCAGCGGTAAACCCTGAGGTTATTTTAACTGATACTAAATACACACAACTGTGTGACTGGGCAAAACGTAACTACCGCGACAAATTAGGCGCAAGTGACTTTGCAGACTCAGCCCTACTCACCGAAAGCTACCAAGCACTTGATGAGCTAACGCAATTACTTAATTTAGGTTCAGTGTACGACTTTCAATTAGAGCGTTAATACCTCAGCCTACACAAAGACGAATACAAAAATAGCGAGCCAAGACTCGCTATTTTTATTTGTGTTTATGTTAATACATATTTAAGTATCTTTGTTAACAGTTATGGCCGATGCCATAGACTCAGATATATGCAGCGTACGCTGCGGAAACGGAATACTCAGCCCAGCATCTTCAATTGCTTCTTTAACACGTTTATTTAAATCCCACACAGTTTGCCAATAATCACCATTAACAGCCCACGCACGTAATTGAATGTTCACTGCGCTTTCGCCTATTGATGTCACCATTACTTTAGGTGCAGGCTCTGCGAGTAACCGGCTCTCTGATGCCGCTAATTCTTTGAGTACATTTAAGCCAACGTCAATAGAGTCGGCATACGAAATCCCCACCACTATGTCCATTCGTCTTTTACCATTACGGGTAAAGTTTTTAATATTGCCACCCCACACTTTGCCGTTAGGCGATGCTATATAAAGACCGTCGGTGGTTTTAAAAATAGTGGTAAATAGGTTTATTTCACTCACAGTACCTAGTGTGCCACTGGCATCAACAAAATCGCCTATTTTAAAAGGTCTGAGTATTAGCAGCATAATACCCGCAGCAATATTGCTCAGCGTATTTTTAAGGGCTAAACCAATCGCTAAACCAGCAGCACCCATTAGCGCAATTAAACTGGCCGTGTTTACGCCAAAAATATCTAAAATAAATAGCCCGCCAATTATATAAACTAAATAACCAGCAATACTCGATAAAAGCGGGAGTAGCGTACTATCTACCCTTTTTAATGGCGATTTAGAGTTTTTAATCGCTTTTTTAACCGAGCGTGCAATTAAGGCACTCGCAACTAAAATCACCAACGCTAAAACCACTTTGTACCCTAAAGTGATGATTGTTTCTGAATGGCTTTGCCAAAACGCTAAAAGTTTATCTTTCATGTTTGTTCCGATAAATATTGCTGACACTCAGCAAAATAATGGTTAAATCTAATAAAACCGACTTCAAAAGAAGTGGCGCGAGTATATAGAATAAAAAATTTAAACCTATCTTTTTTAATCACTTATTTCAACTTTAAAAATACCGTTAAAACTATGGTTTTTGATACGTAGAGCCCACCTATTTACGGCTAATTTATAGCGCCTATTCAATATAGGTTAATCGTTTATTGGTATGGTTATTTTAAGCTTTCAAGGTTCACAAAAGAGGTTATCTATGGGAAAAGAGAAAATTGTACTCATAACCGGCGCTTCAAGTGGTATTGGCGAAGCAACCGCAAAAATGCTGGTTAACAATGGTCATAAAGTAATACTTACCGCTAGACGCGAAGATAAATTAACTGAATTAGTAGAGTCATTGGGCTCAGATAACGCCATTAGCGTAGCCGCAGATGCAACCGACTTTACCGCGCTTGAAAACGTAGTTGCTAAAGGCATTGAAAAATTTGGTCGTTTAGATGTTGCCTTTGCTAATGCAGGTAAAGGGCTAGACACTTTAGGGGTTGAAGAAGGCGACCCCAATGAGTGGTCAACCATGATCGACATAAACATTAAAGCCCTACTGTGGACTGCAAAACTAACAATGCCGCATTTACGCCAAAGCAAAGGACACTTTATTATTACTAGCTCAGCAACTGGTCGCAGAGCTGTTAAAGGCTCTATATACGGTGCAAGCAAATGGTTTACTTATGGTTTTTCTCAAAACCTAGCACAAGAAATTAGTGAATGGGATGGGCGTTGTACAACCATCACCCCTGGCGCTGTAAATACCCCTTTTACTGATGAAGCAAGACCTGACAAGTTATACCCGCAAGATGTTGCCGATGCTGTGCTATTTGCCATTGAGGCAAATCAGCGTAATAACATCAGAGAAATACATTTAAGACCCACTCATTAGTAAAACTATTCTCATAATTTTGAATATGTAAACATAGGAGAAATAATCATGGCGAAAGAAAAAATAGTCCTCATTACAGGTGCTTCAAGCGGTATTGGCGAAGCAACCGCAAAAACGCTGGTTAACAATGGCCACAAAGTCATTTTAACCGCCAGAAGCGAAGACAAATTAACTAAATTAGTTGAATCATTAGGCTCAAATAACGCACTTAGCGTAGCTGCAGATGCCACAGACTTTACCGCACTTGAAAACGTAGTAACAAAAGGCATTGAAAAGTTTGGCCGATTGGATGTAGCCTTTGCTAACGCAGGCATGGGTGTTTCAACCGCTGGCACCGAAAAAGGTGACCCAGATGAGTGGTCAACCATGATCGACATAAACATTAAAGCGCTGCTATGGACTGCAAAACTAACACTGCCGCATTTACGCCAAAATAAAGGTCACTTTATATTAACCAGCTCTGCCGCTGGCCGTAAGCCAATTGGTGGCTCTATTTACGGTGCAACTAAATGGTTTGCTTATGGCTTTGGACAAAACTTAGCTGAGGAAATGAGCGAATGGAATGGCCGCTGCACAACCATAGCACCAGGCATGGTAAACACCCCATTTTTTGATGAAGCTAAACCCGACAAACTCGACCCACAAGATGTAGCCGACGCCGTACTGTTTGCAATTGAAGCAAACCAGCGCAACAGCGTACGCGAGATTTATTTAATGCCGACTAATTAAACGTTGCTTGGTTGAGTTTGAGCTGTCAGGTTTAATGCTAATGGTATTAAACCTGATGGTTGTTAATTCTAAATACCGGCTAGATAGAATGAAGGGAAAATATTCGGCATTAATAAAAGCTTGTTAGCTGCTTTTTAGATTGCGTTCTAAGAATACAACTCTCGTTTTACCCAGCTTTGCCGTTTTAAACTCAGAATAACCACGGCGTTTATACATCGCTAAATTAGAAGCACTAAACTCCCCTGTAAAAAGCTCGACACGATTAGCTTCTGGAAATACAGTTTCAAGTGAAGAAAGCAACTTAGAGCCAACACCCTGGCCATGCAGTTCAGGCCATACCGCCATGCGTCCAATATGACAACTACCAGCTTCTAAGCGAGCTTGACCGCTTGCCAATAACTTACCGTTATCAACAACTTTCAAAATGATTTTCTTCTCAAAGTCTGCTTTCAGTTCATCAAGCGTTTGAGTTAAAGGCGGGATATTAAAGTCATTATGCAGTTCAGCTTCTGATTGATAAGCTACGCGCTGAAGTTCTAGTAAACATTCTGCATCTTCTATTGTGGCGTGAAATATTTCCATATACTCAATTCCTTTTGGCAACTAACAATTTAGTCTACGACATTTGTCGCTTTACAAACCGGCAAATGTCCTTATATTACAATGACTTTATCCTAGCTATAAAATAAACAACTGTAAACAGTTAGTTAGCTTCGCCTTACCTTTCCTAAATGCAGCAAAACCCCAAAATGGTGGAGTTCAGTAATATCAGACAAATTACTGTTTAGTTATGCAGCTTGATTATTAATTAAAAGATTATATTTTAAGTACCTGTGTTTAAACTAATAACACGTTCACCCTTTGACCCTTAAACTTGTAACTCGTTATTGCTTATAAAATTAGTTAAAAATCACAATCTACTTCTATTGAATCCTCTGTATTTTTAATTCATATTAAATATTCTTATTTCTCACTTATTATGCTGTTATGTCATTTTTAAAATTTAGCCATGCACTTATCCTTACACTTGCTAGTACCCTACCACTTACAAGCCATGCGGCGCTTGATAAAAATGAGCGTGAAATAGTAAAACAGGTCGATAAAAATATTCCCCAAGCACTTAAAGAAATAGAGCAAGCCGTAAATACTAATAGCGGATCGCTTAATATTGAAGGTGTAAAAAAAGTAGGCGCGCTGACAAGCGAGCAACTTAAGGCCATTGGTTTTAAAGTAGAATGGCTGGATGGCAGTGCGTTTAACCGCGCAGGACATGTACTGGCAACCCATGAGAGTAAAAACCCCGATGCAATAAAAATACTGATGATCGGCCATCTAGATACGGTATTTGCCAAAAACGATAACTTTACTACCTACAAACAACTTGATGCCGATACAGCCAGTGGCCCAGGCGTTGCCGATATGAAAGGCGGTAACACGATAATAATTACCGCACTTAAAAGCTTACAAGCCCTTAATTTACTAGAAAATGTAAGCATAAAAGTATTGCTGACTGGCGATGAAGAAAGCAGCGGTCGCCCACTTAGCTTATCTAAACAAGCTATTGTTGATGCGGCAATTTGGGCTGACGTAGCGCTTGGTTATGAAAATGGCGATAACAATATAAAAACAGCTATGGCGGCGCGCCGTGGTTATACCGGTTGGACGCTAAACGTAACGGCAAATGCAGCGCATTCGTCGCAAATATTTAGCGAAAACGTTGGTTATGGCGCTATTTACGAGGCATCACGTATTTTAAATGATTTTAGAGAGCAACTTGCCACGCAACCTAATTTAACGTTTAACCCGGGGCTTATTGTGGGCGGTACCAATGCCGATTACGACAGTGCTAATTCGTCAGCAACGGCGTTTGGTAAAAGCAACGTAATAGCACCAACCGTGCATGTAGCAGGTGATTTACGCGCACTTTCACCAAAACAATTAGAAAACGCAAAAAGATCAATGCAACTTATTGCTAGCAACAGTCTAAATGGCAGTAAAGCAGAGCTTATTTTTGAAGATGGTTATCCGCCAATGGCATTAACTGATGGCAATAAAAAGCTATTAGAATTATACAGCGACGCAAGCCACGACTTAGGCTTCAACAAAGTAGTAGCCGCCAATCCACGCAATGCAGGTGCGGCTGATATTTCGTTTGCGGCAAACCATGTTGATATGGCACTTGATGGTTTAGGCTTGATGGGCAGCGGTGCGCACACTAAAAACGAAACAGCCGATTTAACCAGCCTTGATAAAAACATTAAAAAAACGGCATTACTCATTTATAGATTAGGAAAACTGTAATAGTAAATGTATTTTAAAGATGAGCGTAGGCCAAATAATAACCGTCCTACGCTTGTACTTACTTTTAAGACATTATTTTATACAGTAATTCTCGCACTGTGGCCGGTTCAAACGGTTTATCACAAATAGCATCAACTCCCGCTTGAGCAATATTAGCTAGGTGAGTGTCGTTTGCCTCTGAGCTCACCATTAAAATAGGAATATGTGAGTAGCTATTTGAGCTTCTAACGGCTTCTGTTAGTTCTCGCCCGTCCATTTCTGGCATGTTGTAGTCGGTTACTATTAAGTCAAACGGTTGGTTATTCAAGTGCTCAATAGCTTCTTTACCGTTTTCAGCTTCTATTGGTGCAGGTATTCCCATCCCTGCAAGTACACGTATTATGTGTTTACGCGCAAAGCGGCTGTCGTCTACCACTAAAACTCGCAGCAGCGTTACGTCAAAATGATCAAGTTCTACTTCTTCTTCGCTTATAATATCAAGGGTTGCTTTGAGTGCGCGGGTAATGGCTTTTGCGCTAAAAGGCTTTGGCAAAATAGCCAGCACACCCGATTGGCGTAATTGCTCAAGGTATTTTTTATTACGCTCGCTCGATATAAGCATAAAAGGTTGATGCTCGGTGATAAGGTTTGATCTTATTTCTTGCAATAGTGAGTCGGCTGTCCCGTCAGATAAATACATAGAGCTTATAACTAGATCAGGGTGATAACTTGCTAATAAGCTAAGCGCTTGTGTTTGTGTAGATGCAGTTTCAACTTGTTTTACACCACTTTCTAAAAGCGATTTTATTATTATTTTTTGCTGAACCTCTGAAGGCTCTACAAGTAAAATGGACAAGTTTGCTATTGCAGTTAAGTCGCTCATTCAGATCTCTTTAGTATTGTTATAATCAGGATAATAATAACATTTTTGACTCGTTAATATTATATAAAGAGATTGTAATATTTAAGAAAACATTACCAACCCCTTTAAAATATAGCACTTATTAATTAGATTGAATGTAATCTAATGCATTCATTTTTTTATATGTGACGTTAGCGTGCAAAATATGTGCAGGTTCAGGGTCAACCACTTCAACAGGAATGTCGTAATTTCGGGCTATTTCAATTGCCATTTGCGTAATATTGACGCTAAACGAGGTGCCCATAAATACAATTTTATCGGCGTTGAGCATACGCTGTTGTGCTTGTGTTATTCTGTAAAGCTCGGTGTAGTATTCGTCAAATAATAAAACAAAGGGCTTAAATGAATGGTTTAGCTCAGGCGTTTGGTTTTGAATATTAAATAGCTCAAAAAGAGACTCTTGCAGGCAGTTTTCGTCTACGCTATCCCACGGGGTGGCAAGTGGCGTGACTGGCTCACCTTGCTCATGAAATAAGGTCATTTGATCAAGCCTGCCGTGTATCGCTATGTAATTTTTGTTACCCGCTTTGCCATCAAGCCCATCTATGTTTTGAGTAATTAGGTTTTTGTCACTTAGCCAATGGTGTACGTCGTTTGGGCCATGGTTGCGATACGTTGCAAAGCGATGGTAATACCATGCTAAAAACTCTTTTGGGGCGTTTTGATACATTGCGCGCGTTGCCATTTCCATAGGCGTATAATTTTTACTGCCAATGGTCCAATAACCATCCTCCCCTCTAAAGGTGGGAATACCACTGGCTGCGCTGACTCCCGCTCCTGTAATGTAAAGAGTGTTCACTTTTCAACCTCGTAACCGAGCACGTTAGCGCTTACTTGCTGATTATTATCTATGCCGCCAATTCGATATAAAACCCCACTGTGCTCAAGTAAGCCACGATGATCCATGCTCTTTACTTCAACTGGGGATAAAATCTGCCATTCGTTTTTTTCGATACTAAAGCGCCAAACATGGTCACTTGCTGGTGCAGGTTTGCCGTCGTAACCTATTGCGCTGTAGTTATATGGGTTATTAGAGCCTGCCATCATATAAATATTGCCATTATAGCTGGTGGCTGCCATTCGGTAGTGAGCAGTGCCTGTTGGATGTGGCAAGGTACGCCAATCTATTTTTTGTGGGTTAGTTGAATCTATTGTGCCTTTTAAGCACTGTGCTACACCTGCAAACGAGCGACGCGAATCAGGATTAGCTTGTGTTTTAACGCCATCACAAATAACAATGGTGTTACCACTAATAGCAGCGGCTTGGCCAAATACGGGCTCACCTAAAAATGGCGAGGCTTGTTGCCATGTATTATTTTGCGTGTCGTATACTTGTACTAAGTTTACGTTGCCGTCGTTATGCCAACCGCTAATTAGATAAATGTAACGCGCTTTGTAGCTCAGCGCTACGCTATCGTCTACGGGTACTGGCATGCTAGCAAGGTGAGTGTAGGTATCTTTTATTTCGTCGTACCTATATACGTCGGGGCTTGAAACTTCAGTATGATCCTCTGCTACCGTATAACCGCCAAACACATAAGCGTACTCGCCTAAGCCGACTGCGGTGCTTGCTAAGCGCCCTTTTAATGGCAAGCTTGAAGGCACACCAGTTTTAGATTGCCACTGTGAATCGCCAACTTTAAGCGTCCACACTTTGTTATGCACTGACGAGTATTGTTTATCGCGCCCCAGCCCCATAAAGCTTAAAAAGTAGGGCTGGTTTTTTACAATAACTTTAGCCACAGCATTATTTGCAACAGGCTCAGGTAAAGCGGGAAGGCTTGCTAACGCAAGAGAAAAAAGAAGGCTCATAAGGCAAATAATTTAATAAGAATTAATACGCTCAGATTAAATTATTTTAGCCTTGTGAGCCAGTATTGTTATATCAAAATAATCAAACGCTTTTGATTAGTAACCATATTAGTAGGCAATACTAATATGCTGATTTACGTGCGCTGCATTTTGCGCTACATCAACCATTGCTGTTGCGTAATCAGTGACCGAAACTTTGCTTTCGCCTGCATCATTAGTAAAAAATGTATTACTGCCTATACGGTAATTGCCTTCATTATCACCCAGACATAACTTGTGCAGTTTATTTATCAAGGAACTACCTACAAACTGCTGTAAGAGCATTTATAGGTTTTTAACGCAGCGCTGGAAAACCGCTATTAAAAATGTGGCGGTAAGTAATGTATTGTAGTTAAGGGCGTTGTGAGGATGAGCTGTCTAAGGTGGTAGTTCAGCATAATTTTTTAAGGTAAATAGGTTACGTTATCTAAGCCTTGTTGTTTATTTTTGTACATAGCTTGATCAGCATATTTTATAAGTTCGTGATCTGTTTGGCCGTGCTCTGGGTAGTTTGCAATACCAATACTAGGTGAAATATTTAGTAGTACGTCATCTAACTTAAAGACAGCTTTAAACTCAGTGAGGACTTTATTTTTTATTCTGACGGTTTCGTGGCTAGAACTTAAATTATCTAAAATAATTAAAAATTCGTCTCCACCTAAACGCCCTACTGTGTCGTAATGCCTAACCGACGCTGAAAGCCTTTTTGCTATAGCACATAAAAGCTTATCGCCAGTTTCGTGTCCGTGGGTGTCGTTTACTGCTTTAAAGCCATTTATGTCTATAAACAGTAAAGAAAAAAATGTGTTGTTTGTAGTTGCACTAATAATTACTTTTTCTAATCGCTCCATCAATAAAGAGCGATTAGGCAAACCAGTTAACACATCGTGCCGAGCCATGTAATGGAGCTGCTCTTCCATTACTTTTCGCTCAGTTATATCGTGCGCTACTGCAATTCTTACTTGATGTTGCTCTGACCAACGAACAGACCATAATATATGGACTAATTGACCATCTTTTCTCATCCAGCGGTTTTCAAAGCGAGGGTTTACCGTTTCGCCAGACAATAGCGAAGTTACGGCGTTATGCGTTTTGTAATGATCACCTTCGTAAACATAGTTAATCATCTTTTTGCCTACAACTTCGTCGGCCGTATAACCAAAAATTTGCTCAAATGCTGCGCTTACAAAAACAAATGTGCCTTGTTTATCTACCACACAAACGGCATCAAGCATTAAATCGAGTACTGCTTCTACATTAATTAATTCATTTTTTATCATACTTTGGTGCCTTCAAAGCAAAACCAAGCAAATTTAAGTATTCTATATAGCTTTAACAAAAGCAAAGATAATTAAACCACAATCGCAGATAACACAGGGCTAGGTATAAATTGTGCCCATATAATTAATATTGCTTTGAGAAGCATGACACGAAAAAGTTAAGATTAAATATTTAATAACCATAAATACTTTGAAGTTATTCTGAAATAGACTAAATTTTAAGTCGTATATAAACATATAACTATCAGCTATTTACATTTTACTGACTCTTTAATAAATATACTTATAAAGTTCATTTAACTATATTTTTACAGTTCAATTGGGCGAAATTAGACCTTTTAACTACTACAAAATTAGTTACCTTGATTTAATCTCATTTATGCTTTTACACTGTTAATGTATGTTAATATTGTGTGATATCACATGTATTACAAAAACAAAGACTGTTTTTGATTTTTGATTGCGCAGGAGACTTTTGGGTGAAAATATCACAACGTTTGTTTTGGCCATTACTTTTTGTTTGCCCTCTCTTAACGGCCGAGCCGTTTGAAGATGAAGACCTCGATCTTGATGCTTTAATGGGCATGGATGTACAAGCAACTTCTGCGATGAAAAGAGCACAATCAGCATTTGATACCGCTTCATCTATTTATGTATTAAGTAAAGAACAAATTACTAACTCTGGTGCTACATCAGTACCTGAAGCACTGAAAATGGTGCCTGGTTTAATTGTACGTCAGCTCGATAACAATCAATGGGCTATTTCATCAAGAGGTATCGCCTCTCGATTTTCTAGCAAACTATTGGTTATGATTGACGGACAAAGCTTATATACCCCAAAATTTGCTGCAGTTTATTGGGAAACACTCAACGTTCCTTTGTATGACATTGAACGCATTGAAGTAATACGCGGACAAGGCGGATTACTTTGGGGTAGTAACGCAAATAATGGCGTGATTAATATCATTACTAAAAACAGTATTGATACTCGCGGTGGATACGCAAACGTAACAACTGGTAATCAAATAAATGTTGATGCAAATCTTCGTTACGGTGGTGATATAAGTAACATAGGCAGCTACCGTGTGTATGGTCATGTAAAAGATGCGAATGAATCAAAAAAAGGGATCTTACTCGCACCTAACGATACAACTAAACAAAATTCTTTAGGTTTTCGGGCTGACTTTACCCCTAATGATGAGTGGTCTGCGCTACTACAGGGGGACGTTACTCACTCAACACTTGGTCAAAACTACCGAGGTGTTATAGATAAAACCAACGAAAACATTTCATTCTCAGATGATTTAAAGCGAACAGACTCACGCATAATGGCACGCCTTGAAAACAGAGTGTCGCCCGATGCCAATCAAATGCTACAAATTTCTTGGCTGAAACAAAATGGTTCCCAAGATTATATTAAAGAAGATTTTGAATCGATAGATATTGATTATCAAATGAACTTCATGTACCAATCTCTACAGCTAGATTGGGGATTAAACTACCGGTATAACTCTATCTCTTTCGCAGAAAGTGTATTTTTAGATAGCGATAAAAACTTTGATAACCTCAAACAGTTTGGTGCACTTGTTCAAGCTCAATACAATGTGACGCCTGATACACTCGATTTTATTATTGGTACTAAGCTTGATCATAACGATTTAACTGGCTGGGAAAATCAACCGTCAGCAAGGCTTATATACAAACCAGTAGATAACCACCTTACTTGGGGTGCTATATCGAGAAGTGTACGTACACCAACATTGATTGAATTTAACGACAACTTTAAAGTTAATGGTACTGAAATTAAAGATCTTACCGGTTTAAGCTCTGGCTTTGGACAAATAGACGACTACCGAATTGCAACCTACCTAAATGGTAACGACAAAGTTAAATCTGAAAACTATCTATCTTATGAATTAGGCTACCGTTTTACTGCTAACGATTGGTCATTGGATCTTTCTACTTATTATACCGATGCTAATAACGTAGCGGTTATTGATATGAATACGCATGCTGAACAATTCACACCTATACTTGAATTATTTCTAGCAGGGAGAATCCCAGAAGTATTTCAAGCACTAACAATGACTCGCATAGATTTAGACTTTGCATCTGTAGCAGACACGACCACTAAAGGGTTCGACCTAGTTGTATCGTGGCAACCTGTTGATAATCTCAATACTGAGTTTGGTTATAGTTACACCGATTATAACTACGATTTACCTCCTCGAGTAGAGCCCGCTATCGGCTATGACTCTAAAAACAGGCAGTTATTTGCAAAAGCCGATTATTCTTTTTTAACCAACCATAATGTGTTTGCGACATTGCGCGCAATAAACTCAAATGCATATAACACTGATAATTACACAACGTTAGATGTTAGTTGGAATTGGCAAGCAACACCTGTGTGGTCTACTGCAATTTCGGGTAAAAACCTCTTTGCAGGTTCACATATTGAGTACAATAATACGCGCGAAACCTATACATTACCAAACTATATTGATGAATGTATTACATTTACAATTTCAGCAAATTTCTAAGTTAATTAGATGATTAAATTAAGAAGTTTAATTCACAGTAGCTTAATAACGTTGACACTTCTTAGTGCCAGCGTTGGCGCTGTTGAAAAAGAATACATGCTAAAAGCAGGCTTCTTATATAACTTTGCACGTTTTGGGCACTGGGATTATCATTTAGAATCTCTTAATGAATTTATTATTTGTAGCCCTGATAAATACTTTATTGATGCGGCTAACAACGCTTTAAAAAGTCGCACTATAAAAAACTTACCTCTATACAATAAATTAATCACTCTGGATGAAGTAACAACCTCGGCGTGTAACATGCTATTTATTACCTCTGATACATTTATCGAATGGCAAAACATAACACCTTTAGAGCTGAAAAGCGTCATGCTCATTGGTGAAACAGACACATTTATTGAAAATGGCGGTCATATCAGGTTTTTTCTTTCCAGTGGTAAAATTCGCTTTGAAATTGCTCCGAAGCAGCTTAAAGATGCAGGCATTACTATGAGCTCAAAAGTGCTACGCCTTGCCCGCGTTGTAGATAGGTAGTGCAATGAAAAAACTATTTGCACTAAATACGATGAGCAAAAAATTACTATTTATCTTAATGAGTGTTGCACTTGTATCAACCGCGACAGTAACCATTGTATTTAGTGCTTATGAAATAACCAGCGCTAAAGAGGAACAAATAGAAAGCTTGGGCTCTCTGTCAAAAATGCTTTCACCGAATATAACTACAGCACTTATGTTTGATGATATTGATGCAGTGCAAGAGCTTATAAACCCAATACTTATACGATCAGATGTTATTAGTATAATGGTAACAAGTATGACTGGTGAGGAACTTGTTATTGCGCAATCCGAAGATGAAGATATGGAGCAAAGTATTGAAGTAAGTACACCCCTTCAACTCGATATGCATGATTACGGTATATTAAAAATACGCGCTAACAACAGCTACATTCAAGACAGAATTACTTTTTACTTTAAATTTATAATGATTTTGATGGTATTCACCTTTGCCATCAGCCTAATTTTATCTCTTTTATTAAGGCGTCGCTTTTTAAACCCTATTTTATATTTAGCTCAAACAGCAAATAAAATAACCACATCACATGATTATAGCTTACGCGCTAAACAGCTATCACAAGATGAAGTAGGACAATTAACCTCTTGTTTTAATGCTATGTTATACAACATTGAGCAAAGAGAAAATTCATTAGAAAACCAAGTGAGACTGCGTACTAATGAACTTGAAAATGCGAATATTCAGTTGCAACAATATGCCTACCAAGATGGGTTAACCGACTTACCGAACAGACGTTATTTTTACGAAAAACTACAAAGCTTAGTAAGTATTAAGGGAATGAAGTTCGCCCTTATATTTATAGATTTGGATGGCTTTAAAGAAGTGAATGACAGCCTAGGTCACGACTACGGTGATTTACTCTTACACCAAGTAGCCACAAGACTGCAAAGTTGTATAACGACTAAAGATACAGTCGCACGTTTAGGTGGTGACGAATTTACATTAATTTTAGAGGGTGTAAATAGTCCTGATGAAGCATCAAAAGTTGCCGAAGCAGTAAAAAGCAGCTTAATGCAGAGCATTAAAGTAAAAAAAGAAACAGTGTATGTTACCGCAAGCATAGGTTTAACATTTTTCCCTGCTGATGGTTTAACAGTAGAAGAGCTCGTTAGACGCGCTGACCAAGCAATGTATTTATCTAAAAATAAAGGGCGGAATCGCTATGAGTTTTTCTCCTATGCTATCGAAGAAAAAGCCACAGAAAAGCGTCGTCTAATAGAGGAAATACGCACTGCAATTGTTAAAAACCAATTTGAATTATTTTACCAACCTATATTTTCAATTGACGGGAAATCAGTACCAAAAGCTGAAGCCTTAATTCGTTGGAACCACCCTGAAAGAGGCCTAATAGGGCCAAATGAATTTATACCAGTTGCTGAAAAAAACGGATTAATAAATGATATCGGCCAATGGGTAAAATCTCAAGCAATTCAAGATACCGTCCAATTCAATGTTTTAAGTGAAAAGATAATTCAAGTCAGTGTAAATACATCACCTCTTGAAATTGACCGCGCTGGTTGCTGGGTGGATGAATGGATTGTTGCAAGTAAAAAGTACCAACTACCCGCAAACACCATTTTAATTGAAGTCACTGAAAATACTTTAATGGATCCCGACTCGTCAATACAACGACAATTAAAACGCTTAAGCACTATTAATATAGATATTGCGATTGACGACTTTGGTGTTGGTTATTCTTCTTTGGCGTATTTACAGCGCTTAGATATAGATATTTTAAAAATAGATCGCTCATTTATCAACGATATAGAATCAAACGATAATAGTATTGCTCTCGTGAAAGCTATTATCACTATGGCTCACAATCTAGACGTAATGGTGGTTGCTGAAGGAGTTGAGACACAAAAACAGTATGACCTATTAAAGCAGCTTGCTTGTGATTACATTCAAGGCTACTTCTTTTCAAAGGCTATTTCTAAAAAAGAGTTTATGGGAAAATACATAGAACAAAAAGAAGTGATCTAATTTTTGTCTATCGTGTGAACCTTTTACAATTCAATATAGAAAACCCCATAACTCTTAATTTACATTCAATATACTTATAGCCTTACCTCAAGCTATAACCAGCGAGGGACAAGTAATTTATACTCTTTATATTGTGTAGAAAAACGATGGGTCAAATGAGCTTCCTCAACTAAAGTTTGTCTATATATAGCAATTAAACCAACCACTAAGCAGATCAAACTAAATATACTAGGTAAGGCTAAAAAGAAACCTACTTGTGCTGCTACGATACCTAAATACATCGGATTTCTAGAGTATTCATATAATCCTGATGTTTTAAGCTCATGTGGTCCCTTAGGATCAATTCCTGAACGCCAAAGGGCTGCCATCTGAAAATGTACAAACATCGTTAAAATAAAGCCTGCGGTCAATAATACATCGCCAAATAATACGCCTGGCCAGCCATTGAGTATTGGGAATAGCCCAAGATAGCTATCTAACTCAGGTACAAACACTCTCACTACACATACAAACCAAATAGCAGCTCTGAAAAACTTAAAAACCATATGGTTCCACCAACTAGTACAAAATTTATCACCGGGATAAATAACGCCTGATGGTGTATTTCGATTTTTATAAATAATTCTAAATGTATAAAATCCGGCAACAAAAGTATAAAAAATAGCTAAGTAAACTCGGGTAAATTCAACTAGCGATGCAGAGTCATCTACAAATGTTTCATAAGGCATTTAAGTTACAGCTCACAATCATTATTGGTAGTAATTTTAAAACAACTAAGCCAATAGATTTAGTTATAAGATCATGAAATCATATTAGTATTCATTGCCCTCATAAACAAGCTAAGTCTGTGGTTAGTTAACGAGTTATAATCAACTAATCAAACTAATTTATAAATTCTGTTTGATACTTCACCTAAACAACTGCTTACACAAACCGAAAACGTAAATTCGGTAGTTCACAATTTTATTTTTATACCAATTCGCTTAATTAAGTGATCTATTTTTCCGCCCTACTTGATGGTGTTGGTATGAGTGTATATTAATTGCGCACATTTCACTTTTCTGCAGGCGTAAAAAAGCCCGACTATTTCTAGTCGGGCTCTCTACAATTTGAAGCCTGGTAATGTCGTAGTGCCCACAGCGGTGGAGAGTCACATAGCAAATGCTACTGGATTGGCCCACTGAGATATTGAGGGATTTTGCTGTGATTTTAACGTCGGGAGTCGCTGTGCTCGCCCGACCTACGTGATGGGTGTTGCTGTGAGTGGATGATAATTGCGCACATTTTACTTTTCTGCAGACGTAAAAAAGCCCGACTGTTTCTAGTCGGGCTTTCTACAATTTGAAGCCTGGTAATGTCCTACTTTCACATAGCAAATGCTACACTATCATCGGCGCTGTTTCGTTTCACTACTGAGTTCGGCATGGAGTCAGGTGGGTCCAA